>NZ_JBHWBP010000206.1:0-13291 GCF_042735575.1 Streptomyces sp. NPDC059564
GTACTGGCCACCCCCAAGGACGGCCGCAAGCACCACGGCTTGGTCGTGTACATCCACGGCGACGGCCCCATCGACGCCACCCATGACGACGGCTACAAGCCCATGTGGGAAGCGAACGCCAAGGCCGGGTACGCCTCCCTGTCCTGGGACAAGCCCGGCGTCGCGGGCGCACCGGGCGACTGGCTCGGCCAGTCCATGGACGACCGGGCCGACGAGGCAGCCGCCGCCATCGCCTGGGCGCGCGCCCGCCCCGACATCGACGGCGACCGGATCGGGCTCTGGGGCGCCAGCCAGGCCGGCTGGGTCCTGCCGAAGGTCGCCGCCAAGACGCCCGTGAGCTTCGTCATCGCCGTCTCGCCCGCGATCAACTGGCTCCAGCAGGGCCGCTACAACCTTCTCGCCGAGCTGCGCGCCAACCGCGCATCGGCGGCCCGCACCAACGCGGCGATCGCCAAGAGCGACACGACCCGAAGGCTGCTGGAACGCCACGCGACCTTCGAGGAGTACGTCAATGCCATGGGAGGCGACGCGGACGGCATGACCGCCGACCGCTGGCGCTTCATCTCCAAGAACTACACCGCGGACGCCACTCAAGACCTCCGCGCCCTGCGCGGCGTACCGGTGCTGCTGACCCTCGCGGGCCATGACATCAACGTAGACACCGCCGACACGGAGCGCGTCTACCGCATGGTGCTGGACGCAGGCGGTGCAATGACGGCCAAGCGTTACCCGGACGCGACCCATTCATTGCTCAAGCAGTCCATCGAGCAGTCGGACCTCAAGATCACGCTCACCGCGCTCTTCTCCCCCCGCTCACTCTTCGCGGACGGATTCCTGGACGGCCAACGACAGTTCCTCGAGGATCTCGACCGACGCGGCCATGCCACTCCATGAACTTCCGGCAAGGTCAGCCATGGCGTCTGAGGCGGGGGCCTCGCCGACGGCTGTCGATGACCGGTTCCTGAACGAGCTCGTGGCCCGGGCCCAGGCCGGGCGCCTGCAGTTGACGGGCGAGGGCGGTCTGCTCCAGCAGCTGACGAAACGGCTGCTGGAGTCCGCGCACGAACGGAGACCTAGGCTCCTTCAACCGATGCGTCGAGGCCGTGATCGCACGCTTCCCGTTCTCTGCGGACGGCGACGAGGACAGGTATGAGGAGGTGGCAGAAGACCTGCGCGATCTCATCTCTGGTATCGATCGACGAGACCGCTCTCGTGCACAACCAGTTCTGGGAAACCTTCTGCGACGACGTGGCGATCGGGGACTACGCCGCGTCAGGCGAACGGCCCCGACATCACTCAATCGAGTTCAGTGCCGATTCTGTTCGAGTGAGGACTCGAGGAATGCCTTGGCTGCGTTCGCGTAGCGGATCGCGGTGGGCAGAGGAGGTGTCCCGATAGGGGCCCTCGCGACAGGCACCGTCACGGTCTTGGCTGCCCCCCGGCCCGGCGACGGCCACCGGTTCCCGAGGCGATCAGGAGGTTGGCTACCTTGGCCAGCATCACGCAGTCCACCGCCCCATGTCACGTCCCGGTGGAACGCCGAGGACATCCTGCTCGGTGTGGACACTCACAAGGACGTCCACGCCACAGCCGTCATCACCGCGCTCGGCCCCGCCCTGGTCTGTCACAGCTTCCCCGCGACCGCCGACGGCTATCGGCAACTCCTCGACTGGGTCCGGTGATTCGGCAACCTGCGACGGGCCGGCGTCGAGTGCACCGACCCGCAGGGAGCCACCCCGACCCGTAACCTGCTCACCACCGTGCACGCCTTCCCCGGCCAGAACCACAGCTTCGGTCCACACGCCCTCGCGCCTGTACTGAGCACGTTCTCCACGGCGGTGCGATAAGTCTCGGTCGGGAACGGACCCTCGCGATCAGCGCGTCCAACCCCGCCCGGGGTTCGTCAGTCTGCCGTCGTCCGGGTGCGCCGGGCGTACGCACGGGCGGCGCGGGCACGGTCACCGCAGCGGGTGGAGCACCAGTGGCGGCGTCCGTGGCGCAGCAGGTAGCGGTTGCAGGGGGTGGAGCCGCAGCCGGTGAGGCGGTCGGCGTCGGGGCTGGTGAGGAGGTCGGCTGCGTTGGCCGCGAGGGTCGCGAGAGCGCGGGCGAGGATTTCGTTGGTGGGACACGGCGCAGCGCGGTAGGGGCCGTTCTGCTCGTCCCAGTAGAGCAGTCCGGCCGTGGGAGCCATGCTCAGCGCGTCGTTGACGGCGGACAGTGCCGCGGGCAGGGCGGGCAGCCCGGCGACGCGGGCGGCGAACAACGACCTCAGGTGTTCGCGCAGGGAGCGCAGTTGCGCCGCGCACATCTCCCGCACTCCGGCGTCGGCCGGCGCGAGTCCGTGCTCGGTGAGCCACCGGTTCGTGCTCGCGGGGGTGCCGAGGAAATCGATGAACTGCCCTCCGGGCAGCGTGATGGCGCTGTTGACGAAGTCGAGGGCGAAGTAGTCCTCCGCCCCCGGGGCGGGCAGTCCCACGGATTCGGGGGTCGGGATCTCACTCATGATTCTCATGGTACGCCTTGCATTCATCCGTGACTCACCTATGATCATCACGGATAGAACGCAACCCAACCGTGAGGTTCGTGAGGTTCTGATGGCCGATACCAGCACACCCATTGAGCAGATTCCCGTCCGCGTCTTCGGTGGCCCGACCGCTCTCTTCGAGTACGGCGGCCTGCGGTTCCTGACCGACCCGACCTTCGACGCGCCCCGCGAGTACCACGTGCCGCGCGGCCAGTTGACCAAGACGGAGCCTGCCGCCGCTGCACCGGCGGACCTCGGCCGCGTGGACGTGGTCCTGCTCTCCCACGACGAACACCCCGACAATCTCGACGAGTCCGGACGGGCACTGCTCGCCGAGGTCCCTCTGACCTTGACCACGCCCGGGGGCGGACAACGCCTGGGGGCGGGGGCCAAGGGACTGGCCGACTGGGAGTCGGTCGACCTCGACCGCGCCTGTGGCGGCACGATCACGGTCACGGCTGTGCCCGCCCTCCACGGGCCCGGCACGCGCGAGGAGGTCGAACCGTTCACCGGCCAGGTCGTCGGGTTCGTCCTGGCCGGGCAGGACCTGCCCACGGTCTACGTCAGCGGCGACAACGCCTCCCTCGGACTGGTCAAGGAGATCGCCGATCGGTTCGGACCGGTGGACACCGCCATCCTGTTCGCCGGGGCCCCTCGCTTCACCCAGCTCTTCGACGGCGCACTGATCGTCCTCGACAGTGCACAGGCCGCCGACGCCGCCAACATCCTGGGTGCCCGCCGGGTGGTTCCCGTCCACTACGACAGCTGGGGGCACTTCACCGAGGGGCGTGACGAACTGGTCGCCGCCTTCACCGCCGCCGGGCTGCTCGACCGCCTGGACCTGGGCCACCGGGGCTGAGCCGGCTGCCGGCCTTCGACGAGCGGGGCCGGGCCGGGCCGGCGACCTTGGTGGCCCACAGGTCGTGGTCCGTGCACAGGACCCAGGACTGATCGTGGGCTGCTGCTTACAGCCACCTCGGTGACTGGTTGCCCCGCGTCATCGAGGAGCGGGACGAGGTCGATGTCGTCCGCCCGGCAGTCGGACCAGATGGTGCCGCGGTGGGTACCGCTGATGATCAACCGCTCGCATTCCGCGATACCCACCTCCGCACACCCACCTGCCACGGCGGGGCCGGCCGGTCAGTGAGCCGGAAGGGTCGCCCAGCGGGGCACGGGCCAGGCAACGGCGACGGCACGGCCGACGACCTTGTCGACGGGGACGAAGCCCTGGGTGGCGTCGTTCATGTGGTACCGGGAGTCCCGGGAGTCCTGGCGGTGGTCGCCCATCACCCAGATCTTGCCCTCGGGGACCGTGACCGGGCCGAAGGGGGCGTCGTCACAAGGGGTGTTGCCGGGGAGGAGGTACGGCTCGTCGAGTGCCTTGCCGTTGACGACGACCGGTCCGCCCGCCCTGCAGGACACGGTGTCCCCGCCGATAGCGATCGTCCGTTTGATCAGGTCCTTCTCGTCGGCCGAGGGCATCAGGCCGACCGTGCCGAGGGCCTTCTGTACGAAGTTGGGTTCCGGGGCGGATTCTCCGGACAGCCAGTCCAGCGGGTCGTGGAAGACCACGACCTCGCCTCGCTCGGGCTCCGAACCGAACCACGGGGTCAGTTTGTCGACCACCACCCGGTCGCCGCGCTGCAGGGTGTTCTGCATCGAGTCCGACGGGATCGAGAAGGCCTGGACGAGGAAGGTCTTGATCAACAGGGCCAGCAGCAGGGCAACTCCGACCAGAACCGGCAATTCCTTCCAGAAGGAGCGTGACTCCCGCCCCAGCCGTCCGCCCTTGGAGCTCCCGCCATCTCCGGATCGCGCACTCACAGCCATGTCCCCCACTGTCCGTTCCCTCGCGTCCTCGATGCATGTGCAGCATGCCAGGTGTGCGCTAAGCAATCTTTAAAGGTCAGGCCGCACTGGCGAGGGCGCTCACGGCCACGCCGGTCGGGAATGGGGTCGTCCGATCCACGTCCTTGGAGTGCGGTGGGGCCGAGCTGTGAGCCGGGCATGCCCTGGGCGATGAAGGGTCAGCCGGCCCAGCCGCGTCCCGCGAGGCGGCTTACAGCTCGGCCGTGCACCAGTGGCTTCGATAGGCCTGCGGCTGAGAGCCTTCGTGACACGCAGCGCGACCATACTCGTCATAGGCTCACGAATACGCGACACAGCGACATGCGGGCCTACCAGCCCCACGGGCCAAGGACGGCCCTGCCGTCGCCGGGACCTGGGAGAACGGAACGGTGGCGGCCGGAACGTTCCAGGAGTTCGTCGGATCCCACGGCAGTCTCGACGGAATCGAGATCACCCCATGGTGGGAGACGGGCGGAGAGCGCCAACGGCTGTGGACCTGGACGAAGGATCGCGGCCTGGAGATCTACCGCGAGATGTAGGCGGCACCGGATCCCGCCGGCCCAGGTCACACCGGCTTACGTCACATCGCTCCTGAGTGGCCTCCACGAACCGTGTCCGGCGCCCGTTGAACACCGGCTGCTCGCGGCCGGGCAGCCGGCATGCGGCGGAGCGTCAGACCGCGCTACCCGCGACCTGCTCCTTGTAGAGCTCGGTCATGTCGGCCGTGTCGGCGGCCGGCGGAACCTCGACGGTCTTGCTGCCGCCGAACGCGAGGAAGTCCATGGCCACGTTGGTGGTACCGATGGTCTGGTTCAGGCGGGCCGGGCTGCCCTTGTCGTCGACCCAGATCTCGGTGGCGATCTCGCCGGACAGGCCGAGCCCCTTGTACATGTCGGCGGCGGCGCCCATCTTGTCGACAGGGACCGTCGCGCGGTAGTGGATGGTGTTCTTGCCGTTGATGTTCTCCGTGCCGACCTTGGTGACGGCCTTGGCGTACTTGAGGCCCTTCAGGCCTGCGGTCGGGTCGCCGTTGGCGCCGGCCATGGCCGCCGCACCCTTCTCCCCGACGATGGCGGAGGCCTCGACCTTCAGCCAGGTCTTGCCCTTGAAGGGGCCGTCGTCCTCGACGCGGTCGACTTCGTAGTAGTACGCGCCCTGGACGAGGCGCATCGTGACGGTGCCGTCCGCGACCATGTCGTCCATCTCGAGGTCCTTGGCCGGCATCTCCGTCTCCATGGCCATGCCGTTGCCCCAGGTGTAGAGGCCCTTCATCTGCACGGGCTTGCCGCCCGTGTCCGGGGACGTCACGGTCATGCTGATATCGGCCGATCCGGCCTTCGCCGCCTCGTCGGAGACGCGGGCGAGCGCCTCGACCAGGCTCTGCGCCGACTCACCGGCCTTCTGCGTGACCGACGCCGCGCTGCAGCCGGCCGTGCCCGCCGCGACGAACAGCGCCGCCATGGTGATCCCGATGCTCTTCTCCATGTTCATGCCCCACCCGCTGCTGAAATCTGATCTTGTACTGACGCCGACCGGCACATGAAGCCCGCAGGTGTCGACGCACCGGCTCCCCTGCCAGTGCCGGCTCAGAGGATCGCACGTGCCTCGGACAACCGGCCCGGCGCCCTCCGGAACTGCCGTTCCGGTCCAAGGCCGCACGGGCCCTTCGCTGCAGCCGAGGGCACGACATCGCGGGGGAGAACGGCTACGAACTCACAGGGCTTCCTGGCGAACGAGGCTGCCGGACATGCACTGAAGCCTGAAGGTCCGGTCTCAGGCGGACATAAAAGAGACGCCTTGTGTCAGTCCCAGGTGGAAGGATCGCCGGTGGTCGGGGACCCGGCCGCGACGGGGGGACGGAAATGGGCATCGAGAGTACGCACGTGTGGCCGCGCCGGGCGACGCCGTCAGACATGATCCAGCTGGAGGTGTGGCTGGCCGGGCACGGCTGGGAGGTCGACCCCACGGTGTACATGGCCGGCGCGGGAGGCACGGCTGTACAGGTGCGGCGCATCGGCGCGGTCTGGGCCGACGGGGAGGCGGGGCTGCTGATCCTGCCCGCGGAGACCGTGGTGTGGGACGGAACACGGATACGGATCGCGCCCCGGGTCGCCCTCCCTGCCCGCTGCGCCGCCTCGTAGCCACCGGCGCGCTTGAATGCGAACGAGCCCCCCTCGACTGGTGGTCGAGGGGGGCAGCGCGGGCCTGGACGGACTTGTGGACGCCTCGCCGTATCTGCTTGTTGGTGAGTTCGGCGAACCATCGCTCCACCAGGTTCAGCCAGGACGACCCGGTCGGTGTGAAGTGCAGGTGGAACCGGGGGTGGCCGAGCAGCCACTTCTTGATGTCCGGTGTTTTGTGGGTGGCGTAGTTGTCGCAGATCGGGCCCGCCAACGGCCGACCGCCTGGGGCGTCGATCCGACAGAACTCAAGACTCAGAAGACTAGGCGACACCGTCCGGCAGCACCGTCTGCCCCACTGCAGGCACACACGGGCCGGAGCCGGCGACAAAGGTCGCGAAGTCCGGGAACTCGTCGACGCTCCGGACCGACTACTCGGGGGGAAGGCATCGGGGGATGAAGGGATGCCACCTCGGCTGCGGTCCACGTACCGCGGCACCGGTCGAGCGAGGGGCGCCGGAGAGCGCCCGTCATGGAGTGGCAATGGCGGAACGTCAGCATTCCCCCGGCGGCGCGTACCTCTCGCTGCGGCGGTGTCTGCCACCACCGGCGCTCATCGGGTTCCTGACCTTGCTGGTGGTGACGTTCTACCTGTCGTACGGGGTCGGTTCCGCAGCGGGCCCAGTCGCACCCGGCATGCACTCCAGCAGGAGCGACACCACCCCCGTGGGCGGCGATGGCGGCAGCTCAGGGCGGCATGGTCACGGCGGTGCGGGTGGCACGCAGTCGGGCGGTGGCCGATGACACCGGAGCTGTCGACCGTCTCCACCACAACGGACCTCACCGTCGGCGGCATGACGTGCGCGGCCTGCGTCAACCGCGTCGAAAAGCGGCTCGGGAAGATCGAGGGAGCCAGCGCCACCGTCAATCTGGCCACCGGCCGGGCGCGGGTGCTCCATCCGCCCGGCGTCACGACGGACGAGCTGGTGGCCGCGGTCGAACGTGCGGGGTACACCGCCGAACTCCACTTGCCTCCGGAGCCTCGGGGCGAGGCGGAGAAGAAGGCGGCGGATCCGGTACCGGAAGAGGATCGCAGCGAGCGCGATCGGCTGCTGGTTACCGTGCTGCTCTGTGTGCCGGTCATGGCCCTGTCGATGGTCCCGGCTCTGCAGTTCCGCAACTGGCAGTGGCTGTGCCTCATGCTCGCCGCACCCGTGGTCGTCTGGAGCGCCTGGGCCTTCCACGTCCGCGCGCTGCGGGGTCTGCGGCACTCGGCAGCCACCATGGACACGCTGGTCTCGCTCGGTGTCGTCGCCTCCTTCCTCTGGTCCCTGTACGCGCTGTTCCTCGGCGGCTCGGGCCGGCCGGGGATGCGGATGCCTTTCACCCTCCTCCCCTCGGCCGGTGGGGATGTCGCCCACGTCTATCTGGAAGCGGCGGTCGGCGTACCGCTGTTCGTCCTCATCGGCCGGTTCCTGGAGGCGCGGGCACGGCGCGGTACGGGCGCGGCGTTGCGCTCGCTGTCCGCTCTCGCGGTCAAGGACGTGACCGTGCGCGAGAACGGGAAGGAGCGGCGGATCCCGGTGGGACAGCTCACCGTAGGGCAGGAGTTCGTGGTCCGGCCCGGGGAACGCGTCGCCACGGACGGCGTCGTGGTGTCCGGGAACTCCGACCTGGATCTGTCCCTGCTGACCGGCGAGAGTGATCCCCTCAAAGTCGGGCCGGACCGGGCGGTGATCGGCGCGGCGGTGAACGTGGGCGGGCTGCTCCTCGTACGGGCCACCGCCGTGGGCGCGGACACCCGGCTCGCACGAATCACCCGCATGGTCACCGATGCCCAGGCCGGAAAGGCGGCGGCGCAGCGTCTGGCCGATCGCGTGGCGGGCGTCTTCGTCCCCGTCGTCCTGACGTTGGCCGTCACCGTGCTCGGATTCTGGCTCGGCGCCGGTGCGGATCCACAACCGGCGGTCACCGCGGCCGTAGCCGTCCTCGTCGTCGCCTGCCCTTGCGCACTCGGCCTCGCCACACCCACCGCCCTGCTGGCTGCCACCGGCCGCGGCGCCCAACTGGGAATCCTGGTGAGCGGACCGCAGGCCCTGGAGGCCCTGCAGCACGTCGACACGGTCGTACTCGACAAGACCGGCACCCTCACGACGGGGCACATGACCGTCGCCCAGCTCACGACGCTCCCCGAAGGCTTGGGCCGGGAGGAGGTACTTCGACTGGCCGGGGCAGTGGAGCAAGGGTCCGAGCATCCGCTCGGAACGGCCCTGGCCGCGTACGCCCGACGGAACCTGCCTGACCAGGCACTGCCGTCGGTGACCGGTTTCCGGGCCACCCCTGGAGCGGGTGTCAGCGGTATGGTCGACGGCCGTGTGGTCGAGGTGTGTGCACCTGGCGATGATCTCCCCGAGACCCTGGCCCAGGCGCTGGCCACGGCCGAGGCCGCCGCGCTCACGCCCGTCCTGGTACGGGTCGACGGTGTCGGCCAGGCGCTCGTCGGGGTCGGGGACGTTCTGCGTCCGGGGAGTTACCGGGCCGTCGAGCGCCTCCGGCGGCTGGGCGTGGAGCCGGTCCTGGCCACCGGCGACGGCGAGGCCCCGGCCCAAGCCGTCGCCTCGACGCTCGGGATCACACGCCTTCATGCCCGCTGCACCCCGGAGGGCAAGGCAGCTCTCGTGCGGCAGTTGAAAGACGAGGGCCGACGCGTCGCCGTGATCGGCGACGGTGTCAACGACGCCATCGCACTGGCCGGCGCGGACCTCGGGATCGCCATGGGCAGCGGCACGGACGTCGCCATCGGCGCGGCGGACGTGGCCCTCGTACGCGGTGACGTGGGGGCGGTGGCCGACACGGTTCGCCTGGCCCGGCGCACCCTCGCGACCATTCGGGTCAACCTTGTCTGGGCGTTCGGCTACAACATCGTCACCGTCCCACTGGCCGCCGTCGGCCTTCTCAACCCCATGGTCGCCGCAGCAGCCATGTCGGCCAGCTCGCTGCTGGTCGTGGGGAACAGCCTGCGACTTCGCGGCTGGGACCCCGCAGGCCGCCCTGCCGGTGCGCGGGCCCGCAGCGCCCGGAGAGGAAGTGGACGATGACCGAATCCGATCGACGAGAGGTAACGCAGGTCTGGCGGCCGACGCGCCTGCGTCTGCGCGAGGCCTACCTGGCCGCGGCCGTTCCGGTGATCGCGTGCCTGGCCGGTCTGTGCGGGCTGACGGCCTGGGCCGCCTCCGGGGCTGCCGGAACCCCACCCCGCATCGCGGTCGACGACGGCCGCGTCTTCCTCCCGTACGCCGACAAGGAGAACACCGCGGCGTTCTTCCGGATCTCGAACCTGGGTGGTGCGGACGACCAGTTGATATCCGTCACCTCCCCGGCTGTGGAGCAGGTCATGCTGAGCCGGCACCAGAGCACGGGTACGGGGGCCGACTCCATGAACATGACCGATCCCGTTGACATCCCGGCTGGGGGCACTGTCGATATGTCCCCCTTCGGAGTGGACGTGATGGTGAAGGTGAAGGAACGCTGGCAGGCGGGCCAGGTCGTCCCCTTCGTCCTGCACTTCCGCCACAGCATGCCGGTCGAGACGATCGCGATCGTGGTCCGGCCCGGCAGCTGAAGGCCACCGGGCCGGCGGCGACGGGTCAGCTCAGACGGCGGCGACAGCGTCGAGTTTGCCCGCCTTGGCGTCCTCAATGAGGGAGCCGAACTGGTCGGCGCTCATCTCCACGCGCTGTCCGAAGTCGTCGGTGATGACGACCCGCCGTTCGACCGGCGCGGACTCGTCGACGAACAACTGGGGGCAGCCGCAGTCGCACTTGCCGCAGAACGTCGCCATGGGTGTCAAGGAATTGATATCGGTCATCACACGCACCTTTCCCTTTCACGTCCGTCAGCGGAACGGCCTCCCGCCACCGGACGAGAAGGGAATGCCCGTTCGGTAGCGGGCGCAAGCGCGCCTCCGCGGCCCCGTGGGAGCGCGGCGGACGGAATCCGTGCTTCGACTGCTTCCAGCCGCCCCGAACTCGCGGAAACCAGAACGCCCCTCGGTACGACTACATGAGAGAGGCAGACGGTCTCCGCGGTCTCCGAGCGAGAACCGCCCCGGTCCTGCACCGTGTACGTCACTGCTGAGAAGAGAACACCATGGATGAGCAGCGCTACCGCGTGACCGGCATGACCTGCGGCCACTGTGCCGGCCACGTCACCGAGGAGGTCAAGCAGGTACCCGGAGTGAGCGATGTCGTCGTCGATCTCGACGCGCACGCCGTCACGGTGAGCGGTGCTCCGCTCGACGACCGTCTGATCCGTGCCGCCATCGTCGAGGCCGGCTACGAAGTCGCCGCGGCGATCTGAGCGCACGGGCGGCGGATGCCAGGGCTCGGCAGGTCAGAGGGATTCACGCGCGAGAATCCTCGGTTCGCGGGAACTGCGGCCCCTCGCCGTCCGACTACTGGGACGTGGGCGGCGGACACCCGGCGCTCCACGCGGCTCGGAACGACAGAGAGGTGTGGGATGGGCGGGCTGGATGTGCGCATGAGGGCGGTCGCCTGCCGGCACGGCCGGGTGGAAGCGGTCTCCGGCGTGAATCTGGAGATCGCCGCCGGTGAGCGCGTGGCACTGACCGGAACCAACGGCTCCGGCAAGACCACCCTGCTGCGCTCGGTGCTCGGCCTGCACCGCCAGGTGACGGGCTCGATCTCGGTCGGCGGCCGGGAAACCGGCTCTCCCGCCGAGTGGGCCTGGCGGCGCCGGGCTTGCGCCTGGATCCCCCAGAAGCCGGCCGCCGGCCGTTTCCCATTGCTCGGCTCCGAGTTGCTCGCCAGCAGTACCGCGCCCGGGGACGCCGACGAAGCCGCCGCCCGGCTGGGGGTCGGGACGCTGGTCGAACGCCCCCTGCACACCCTCTCCGGCGGCCAGTTGCAACGGATGTACCTGGCCAGGGCGATCGGCTGCGTTGCCGCGGGCGCACAGGTACTGCTGGCCGATGAACCCACCGCCGCCCTCGACTTCGACGGGCAGGCGGAGGCCGCGGACGTCCTCACCTCGCTGCCGGTCACCCTGATCGTGGTGACGCACGACCGGGCTCTGGCGGACCGCTGCGACCGCGTACTGGAGATGGCCGCGGGCCGTCTGCGGGAGGTCCGGTGATCTCGGTGAACCTCGCCACCGCCGACCTCGGTGCGCTGCTCCAGCTGCTGCCGGTCCAACGGGCCGGTCTCGCGCTGCTGCTCGCGTCGGCCGGCCTGCCCGTCATCGGGGTGGTCATCGTCGGGCTCGACATCATGCCGGTCCGGTTCGCGATGATGCACGTGGCCCTGCTCGGCATCGCGGTCGGACTGCTGACCGGACTGGACCCGATGCTGTGCGCGCTCGTCGCCTGCGCGCTGGCCGGGGCTGGAGTCGCCCCGCTCGCCCGTACCTCGGACGGCCTGTCCGGAGCCATGGGTCTGCTGATGAGCCTGGCCATCGCCGCCGCGCTGCTACTGCTCGCCGTGTCGGGGGTCAACGCGTCCGGGGCTTTCGCCCTCCTGTGGGGGTCGATCCTCTCCGTGGGCACGCCCGACCTCATCGTGCTCGGCGTCCTGGCCGCAGTCGTACCCGGCCTGTTCTGGTGGCGGCGGCACGACGTCGGCCTGCTCCTCTACGACCGTGAGCTCGCCCAGTGCTCCGGAGTCCCGGTCCGCGCCCTGACCGCCGCCCTCCTCGTACTCGTCGCGATCGCCGTCGCCGGGGCGATCAAGCTCACCGGCGCCCTCCTCGTCGACGCCCTGACCCTGCTGCCCGCGCTCGCCGCGCGCCGCCTGGGCAGCTCGCTGAAGTCGATCACCCTCTGGGCGGTCGGCATCGGCGTCACCGTCAACGCGACCGGGTTCCTGCTGGCCCTGTGGCTGGACTGGCCGCCCGGCCCCGTACTCGTCCTGACAGCGGGGGCACTCGTCCTCGCCGTGCACTTCATACCCGAACGGAGAATCAGCTCATGGCGCGCACCCGCGTCCGCATCACTTCCCTCCTCGCACTGAGCGCGGCACTCGCCCTCGTCACCGGCTGCGGAAACAGCGCCGACCCCACGGCCGCCGACGAAAACCCCGCGAAGGCCGGCGCCCCGGCAGCCGGGAAGGACAAGCCCGTGGTGGTCGTGACCACCACCTGGGAGGGCGCGTTCGCCAAGGCCGCGGGAGCCGAGGACGTCAAGGTCATCGTGCCGCAGTCCGTCCACCACGCCCCGGACTACGACCCGAAGCCCTCGGACCTCGCCGCCGTCGCCAAGGCCGACTTCGTGCTGTACGCGCCCTTCGAGCCGTACGCGGCGAAGATCAAGGAGGCGGCCGGTTCCAAGGCGAAGCTGGTCGAGGTCAACCTGGACAACGACCCCGACAAGGTCAAGGCCGAGGTCGACAAGCTGGGCGCGCTCTTCGGCACGCAGGACGCGGCGACGAAGTGGAAGACCGGCTTCGATACCGAGTACGGCAAGCTGAACAAGGACCTGCAGGCCGTGTGGCCCGGCGGCAAGAGCCCCTCCGTCGTCGCCCAGGTCTTCACCGGCTGGGCCGGGAAGCTCGCGGGTGCCACCACGGTGGGCACCTACGGGCCGGAGGCGGTGACTCCGGCGCAGCTCGCCGAGCTCTCCGCGAAGAAGCCGGCGCTGGTGCTGGACAACGCCCACATGTCAACCGGGACGGTGCTGCCCGACTCCGGCGCCAAGCAGGTCAAGATCGTCAACTATCCGGGCGACGACCTGGACCTGCTGCCCGTCTACCGCAACGCGGCGACCGAGCTGAAGAAGGCCATGGGC
>NZ_JBHWBP010000207.1:0-13243 GCF_042735575.1 Streptomyces sp. NPDC059564
GCTGGTGCGGCGGGCCGCGCTCGCCGAGCTGCTGCCCCGCGTACACCCCACCGGGGTCGCCGCGCTCGCCGTACGGCCCGATCGGGGAGCGGGGTGGGCCGCCCTCGCGCGGATGCCCCGGCCCGCGCCGATCGTGCTGCTCGACAACCCCCGCAACCTCGGCAACGTCGGAGCCGTCGTCCGGCTCGCCGCCGGCTTCGGCGCCACCGGCGTGGTGACCCGCGGCGACCTCGACCCCTGGCACCCCAACGTCGTCCGGGCCGGGGCCGGGCTGCACTACGCCACCACCGTGGACCGGATGGAACTCGACGAACTGCCGCCCGGGCCGCTGTACGCGCTCGACCCGGAGGGCGAGGACATCCGCGCCCTCACCCTCCCGGACGACGCCCTGCTCGCCTTCGGCTCGGAACGCCACGGGATCTCGCCCGAGCTGCGCGCCCGGGCCGACCACCTGGTGTCCCTGCCGATGCGGCCGCAGGTCTCCAGCTACAACCTGGCCACCAGCGTGGCCATGACCCTCTTCCACTGGGGCGGGCCCAAGCCCTGAGGGGCTACGCCTGGCGGCGGACCTCCACCACGCGGAAGCGGTTCGCGACGAAGGCGCCGTCGCACAGGGCCGCGTTCGCCGCCGGGTTGCCGCCGGAGCCGTGGAAGTCGGAGAAGGCCGCGGTCTGGTTGACGTAGACGCCGCCCGTCAGGTTGAGCGACAGCTGCGCCGACTCCTCCAGGCAGACCTCCTCGATGGCCCGCTCGGTGTCCGCGGACGTCGTGTACGCGCCCACCGTCATCGCGCCCTTGTCCCGGACCGTACGGCGCAGGAGGTCCAGGGCGTCCGCCGTGGAGTCGACGGCCACCGCGAAGGAGACCGGGCCGAAGCACTCGGAGAGGTACGCCGCCTCCGGGTCGTCCTTGGCGGCGTCCAGCTTCACCATCACGGGGGTGCGGACCACCGCGTCGGGGAACTCGGGGTTGACCACCTCGCGGGAGGCGAGGGCGACCTCGCCCAGGCCGGCCGCGGCCTCCAGACGGGCCTTGACGTCCGGGTTGACCAGAGCGCCGAGCAGCGCGTTGGCGCGGGCGTCGTCGCCCAGCAGGCCGCCGACCGAGGCGGCGAGATCGGCGACGACCTCGTCGTACGTCTTGTGCCCGGCGTCCGTCTCGATGCCGTCGCGCGGGATCAGCAGGTTCTGCGGGGTGGTGCACATCTGGCCGCTGTACAGGGAGAGCGAGAAGGCCAGGTTGGACAGCATCCCCTTGTAGTCGGAGGTCGAGTCGAGGACGACGGTGTTGACGCCCGCCTTCTCCGTGTAGACCTGCGCCTGGCGGGCGTTGGCCTCCAGCCAGTCGCCGAACTCCGTGGACCCGGTGTAGTCGATCAGCTTGATCTCGGGGCGGAGCGCGAGGGTCTTGGCGATGCCCTCGCCCGGCCGCTCGACCGCGAGCGCCACCAGGTTCGGGTCGAAGCCCGCCTCGGCGAGGACCTCGCGGGCCACCTGGACGGTGAGCGCGAGCGGGAGGACGGCCCGCGGGTGCGGCTTGACCAGGACGGCGTTGCCGGTCGCGAGGGAGGCGAAGAGGCCCGGGTAGCCGTTCCAGGTGGGGAAGGTGTTGCAGCCGATCATCAGCGAGATGCCGCGGGGGACCGCGGTGAAGGTCTTGCCGAGCTCCAGCGGGTCCCGCTTGCCCTGCGGCTTCGACCAGTCGGCCTGTCCGGGGACGCGTGTCTGCTCCTCGTACGCGTAGGCGACGGCCTCCAGGCCGCGGTCCTGCGCGTGGGGGCCGCCCGCCTGGAAGGCCATCATGAAGGCCTGGCCGCTGGTGTGCATGACCGCGTGCGCGAACTCGTGGGTGCGGGCGGAGATGCGGGCCAGGATCTCGATGGAGACCAGGGCGCGCGTCTCGGGCCCGGCGTCGCGCCAGGCGGCGATGCCGGCCTTCATCGCGGGCAGCAGCACGTCCGGGTCGGCGTGCGGGTACTCGACGCCCAGCTCCGGGCCGTACGGGGACACCTCGCCGCCCGTCCAGCCGTCGGTGCCGGGCTGCCCGAGGTCGAGGCGGGTGCCGCGCAGGGCCTCGAAGGCGGCCAGGCCGTCGGCCGGGGCGGTCTCGCCGTAGGCCTTCGGGTGTTCGGGGTGCGGGGACCAGTAGGCGCGGCTGCGGATGGCAGCGAGCGCCTGGTCCAGGGTGGTCCGGTGCTTCTCGGTCAGCTGGGGGACGGTGAGCGCGGCGGCCATCAGGGACCAACTCCTCGTTGAGCCGGGCAAGATCAGGCTGATTTCGCAGGCTGAGATCAGGCAGGGGCGGGTGAAGAAGAGCAGACTGCAGTTAGAGTAACCGAACGATCGGTCGGGACAAGAGGGCCCGGCAGACCTGTGGACAACCCGGTGCGGGAGGATCAGGACATGACAGCAATCGAGCGGTCCCGCACTGTGGCGGTCGTCGGCGCCGGCACCATGGGACAGGGCATCGCCCAGGTGGCCCTTCTCGCAGGTCACCGCGTGCTGATCCACGACATCGACCGCGACCTCGCCGAGGCCGGGGCCGCCCGCGTGCGCGAGCGCGTCGAGCGGATGGCCGCGAAGGGCCGCCTGGACCGCGACCGGGCCGAGGACGCGATCGGCCGGATCGCGGCGGCCGACGGCATCGCCGCCCTCGCCGACACCGCCCTCGTCATCGAGGCGGTCATCGAGGACGTCACCATCAAGCGCGCGCTCTTCACCTCGCTCGAAGAGGTGGTTTCGCCGGACGCCCTGCTGGCCACGAACACCTCCTCCCTCTCCGTCACCGAGCTCGCCGCCGGCCTCGCGCACCCCGGCCGCTTCCTCGGCCTGCACTTCTTCAACCCGGCCCCGCTGCTCCCGCTCGTCGAGGTGGTGAGCGGTTTCGCGACCGCGCCCGAGGCCGCCGAGCGCGCGTACGCCACCGTCCTGGGCTGGGGGAAGACGCCCGTCCGCTGCGCCGACACCCCCGGATTCATCGTCAACCGGATCGCCCGCCCCTTCTACGCCGAGGCCTTCGCGGTGTACGAGGAGCAGGGCGCCGACCCGGCCACCATCGACGCCGTCCTGCGCGAGAGCGGCGGCTTCAGGATGGGCCCGTTCCAGCTGACCGACCTGATCGGCCAGGACGTCAACGAGGCCGTCACCCGTTCGGTCTGGGAGTCCTTCTTCCGGAGCCCCAAGTTCACCCCCTCGCTCGCCCAGCGCCGACTGGTCCAGTCGGGCCGTCTCGGCCGCAAGTCGGGGCAGGGCTGGTTCCCGTACGCGGACGACGCCGAACTGCCCGCGCCGCACACCGCGGGCCCCGAGGCGGCCCCGGACAAGGTCACCGTCGTCGGCGACCTCGGCCCGGCGGCGGAGCTGGCGGAGCTGCTGGAGGAGGCCGGGATCGCGGTCACGGCCACCGAGCACGGGGGCCCGTACATCCAGCTGCCCGGCGAGGGCCAGCTGGTGCTCGCGGACGGCAAGACCTCGGTGGAGTTCGCCGACGTCGTCTACTTCGACCTCGCGCTGGACTACCGCGGCGCCACCCGGATCGCGCTCTCCGCGAGCGCGGACACCAGCGAGCGCACGCTCGCCGAGGCGGTCGGCCTGTTCCAGAAGCTCGGCAAGGAGGTCTCCGTCATCGGCGACGTCCCCGGCATGATCGTCGCCCGGACCGTCGCGATGCTGATCGACCTCACCGCCGACGCCGTGGCGCGCGGGGTGGCCACCGCGCAGGACATCGACACCGCGATGCGGCTCGGCGTGAACTACCCGGTGGGCCCCTCCGAATGGCACGAGCGGCTCGGCCAGGACTGGGCGTACGACCTGCTGCACCACCTGGACGAACGCTGCCCGGGCGGCCGCTACGCGCCCTCGCTGGCCCTGTTCAAGCTGGGCTACGCGGCGGGCGAGGACGACGGGACGGACGAGGCCGACGAGGCGGAGGAGACGGGATGACCACCGTCAGGCGGGACACCTACACCCCCGAGACGCTCCTGACCGTCGCGGTCCAGGTCTTCAACGAGCGCGGTTACGACGGCACGTCCATGGAGCACCTCTCCAAGGCCGCCGGCATCTCGAAGTCCTCCATCTACCACCACGTCGCCGGCAAGGAGGAACTCCTGCGCCGGGCCGTCAGCCGGGCCCTGGACGGCCTCTTCGCGGTCCTGGAGGAGCCCGGCGCCGTACGGGGGCGCGCGGTCGAGCGCGTCGAACACGTCACCCGCCGCACCGTCGAGGTCCTGGTCGCGGAGCTCCCGTACGTGACCCTGCTGCTGCGCGTGCGCGGCAACACCCGTACGGAGCGCTGGGCCCTGGAACGCCGCCGCGAGTTCGACCACCAGGTCGCCGAGCTCCTCAAGGCCGCCGCGGCCGACGGGGACCTGCGCGCGGACGTGGACATCAGGCTGGCCACCCGCCTGCTCTTCGGCATGGTGAACTCCCTGGTCGAGTGGTACCGCCCGCACCCGGGCACGACCCCCGACCAGCTCGCCGACGCGGTGGTCAGCATGGCCCTGGACGGCCTGCGCACCGCCCGCTGACGGGCCGCGGGCCGGCCGTCCCGGACTCCGGACGGCCTACTCCTCCGTGAGCGTCTGGGCGGGGGCCGGGCCCGGGTCCTGGAGGTCGGTTTCCTCGAAGACCAGCAGGGTGCGGGTGGAGAGCACCTCCGGGATGGCCTGGAGGCGGGTGAGGACCAGTTCGCGCAGGGTCCGGTTGTCCGGCGTGTGGACCAGCAGGAGGACGTCGAAGTCCCCGCTGACCAGCGCGATGTGCGCCGCGCCCGGCAGCTCGCGCAGCTGCTCGCGCACCGTCCGCCAGGAGTTCTGGACGATCTTCAGCGTGATGTAGGCGGAGGCCCCCTGGCCCGCGCGCTCGTGGTTCACGCGGGCCGTGAAGCCCCGGATCACCCCGTCGTCGATCAGCCGGTTGATGCGGGCGTAGGCGTTCGCGCGCGAAACGTGCACCTGCTCGGCCACCGACCGTATCGACGCGCGGCCGTCCGCCTGGAGCAACCGCATGATCGACCGGTCGATCGGATCCAGCGGGCGGGGTGGGACCGGTGGGCCCGAGGAAGCACCCCCCGGTGGGACCGGTGCGGAACCCGCTCCGGCCATTTGTTCATCCGGCATTGCCCACTGCCTCCCTCTCCTGGACGTCCTGCACCCATCCCAGGGCCCCGTCGCCACTTTGTCCACAGCCTGGAGCCGCCTGTAGCCAAATTGCGCCGACGACCGAACAATCGGTAGGTGAGGCGCCTCACACCCGAGACGTCCCTGCCCGCTTCCCACGAGGAGGTGTACGCCGCCATGACGGTCCAAGAGCTGCCCGGTGCCGGTGCGTCCCACCGTGCCACCCCGCCGCCCGCCTGGAGGCCCCGTACGGAAGCCGCCCCGCTGCTTCCGGACCCCGAGCCGTACCGGGTGCTGGGCACCGAGGCGGCCGCCGGCCTTGACCCCGCGCTGATGCGCCGGTACTACGCCGAGCTGGTGCGCGGCCGCCGCTACAACGCGCAGGCCACCGCGCTGACCCGGCAGGGCCGTCTCGCCGTGTACCCCTCCACCGTGGGCCAGGAGGCCGCCGAGATCGCGGCCGCACTGGTCCTGGAGGAGCAGGACTGGCTCTTCCCGAGCTACCGGGACACCCTCGCGGCCGTGGCCCGCGGGCTGGACCCCGTACAGGCGCTGACGCTGCTGCGCGGCGACTGGCACACCGGGTACGACCCGCGCGAGCACCGGATAGCCCCCCTGTGCACCCCGCTCGCCACCCAGCTGCCGCACGCGGTGGGCCTGGCGCACGCCGCCCGCCTGCGCGGGGACGAGGTCGTCGCGCTCGCCATGGTCGGCGACGGCGGCACCAGCGAGGGCGACTTCCACGAGGCGCTGAACTTCGCCGCCGTCTGGCAGGCCCCGGTGGTCTTCCTGGTCCAGAACAACGGCTTCGCGATATCCGTCCCCCTCGCCAAGCAGACCGCGGCCCCGACCCTCGCCCACAAGGCCGTGGGCTACGGGATGCCCGGCCGGCTGGTCGACGGGAACGACGTCGCCGCCCTGCACGAGGTCCTCACCGAGGCGGTCCAGCGGGCGCGCGCCGGCGGCGGACCGACCCTCATCGAGGCCGTCACGTACCGGATGGAGGCCCACACGAACGCCGACGACGCGACCCGCTACCGCTCGGACGCCGAAGTGGAGGCCTGGAAGGCACACGACCCGGTGGAACTGCTGGAGCGTGAGCTGACCGCCCGCGGGATCCTCGACGAGACGGGCATCCAGGAGGCGCGCGACGCCGCCGAGGCGATGGCCGCGACCCTGCGCGAGCGGATGAACGCCGACCCGGTCCTCGACCCGATGGACCTTTTCGCACACGTCTACGCGGAGCAGACCGGCCGGCTGCGCGAGCAGGCGGAACAGCTGCGCGCCGAGCTGGAAGCCGAGGGTGACGCATGAGCACGGTGGCCGAACGGGCGGTGAAGCCCGCGACGATGGCGCAGGCGCTCACCCGGGCCATGCGCGACGCGATGGCCGAGGACCCGACCGTCCACGTCATGGGCGAGGACGTCGGCGCGCTCGGCGGGGTCTTCCGGATCACGGACGGCCTCGCGAAGGAGTTCGGCGAGGACCGCTGCACGGACACCCCGCTCGCCGAGGCCGGGATCCTCGGCGCGGCGGTGGGCATGGCCATGTACGGGCTGCGGCCGGTCGTGGAGATGCAGTTCGACGCGTTCGCGTACCCGGCCTTCGAGCAGCTCATCTCGCACGTCGCGAAGATGCGCAACCGCACCCGCGGCGCCATGCCGCTGCCGATCACCATCCGGGTGCCGTACGGCGGCGGCATCGGCGGCGTCGAGCACCACTGCGATTCCTCCGAGGCCTACTACGTGGCCACGCCCGGGCTGCACGTGGTGACCCCGGCGACGGTCGAGGACGCGTACGGGCTGCTGCGCGCGTCCATCGCCAGCGACGACCCGGTGATCTTCCTGGAGCCGAAGCGGCTCTACTGGTCGAAGGCGCAGTGGTCGCCGGACGCCCCGGCGGCGGTGCCGGGCATCGGCAAGGCGCTGGTCCGGCGGACGGGCACGAGCGCGACCCTGATCACGTACGGGCCTTCGGTGCCGGTCTGCCTGGAGGCGGCCGAGGCGGCCCGCGAGGAGGGCTGGGACCTGGAGGTCGTCGACCTGCGCTCGCTGGTGCCCTTCGACGAGGAGACCGTCGTGGCCTCCGTACGCCGGACCGGGCGCGCGGTGGTGGTCCACGAGGCGGCCGGCTTCGGCGGGCCGGGCGCGGAGATCGCCGCCCGGGTGACGGAGCGCTGCTTCCACCACCTGGAGGCGCCGGTGCTGCGGGTGACGGGCTTCGACATCCCGTACCCGCCGCCGATGCTGGAGAAGCACCACCTGCCGGGAGTGGACCGGATCCTGGACGCCGTGGCCCGGCTGCAGTGGGAGAACTGATGCCGCAGGTACTGGAGTTCAAGCTGCCCGACCTCGGGGAGGGGCTGACCGAGGCGGAGATCGTGCGCTGGCTGGTGGCCGTGGGCGATGTCGTCGAGGTCGACCAGCCGGTGGTCGAGGTGGAGACGGCCAAGGCGATGGTGGAGGTGCCGTGTCCCTACGGGGGCGTGGTCACCGCGCGCTTCGGTGAGGAGGGGACGGAGCTGCCGGTGGGAGCTCCGCTGATCACCGTGGCGGTGGGGTCGCAGGCGCTGCCGGAGGCCCCGGCTGCCGAAGCCGAGGGCTCCGGCAGCGTGCCCCGGCCCCTGATCGGTTACGGCACGGACCACTCGAGCCCGGCGCGTCGGCGACGGGTGCGACCCGTCACCGCCGAGGTCACGGCACCGGTCGTCCCTGTTGCCGCCGCCGCGAAGGCCGTCGCCGGGGCGCCCGTCGCGGTGATCTCGCCGCTGGTGCGGAAGCTGGCCAAGGACAACGGCGTCGACCTGCGTGCGCTGCGCGGGTCGGGCCCTGAGGGGCTGATCCTGCGGGCGGACGTCGAGGCGGCGCTGGCCGCGCAGCGGGCCCCCGAGCCGGCTCCCGTCGCCGCCCCGGCGCTCGCCCCGGCTCCGCAGGGCGAGCGGATCCCGCTCAAGGGCGTGCGCGGGGCGGTGGCCGAGAAGCTGTCGCGCAGCCGCCGCGAGATCCCCGAGGCCACCTGCTGGGTCGACGCGGACGCCACCGAGCTGATGGCGGCCCGGGCCGCGATGAACGCCGTGGACGGGCCGAAGATCTCGGTGCTCGCGCTGCTGGCCCGCATCTGCACGGCAGCGCTCGCCCGCTACCCGGAGCTCAACTCCACGGTGGACCTCGCGGCGAACGAGATCGTCCGGCTGCCGGGCGTGCACCTGGGCTTCGCCGCCCAGACCGAGCGGGGGCTGATGGTCCCGGTGGTCCGGGACGCCCACACGCGCAGCCCCGAGTCCCTGTCGGCGGAGTTCGCGCGGCTGACGGAGCTGGCGCGGGCGGGGAAGCTGACGCCGGGGGACCTCACGGGCGGCACGTTCACCCTGAACAACTACGGGGTGTTCGGGGTCGACGGTTCCACGCCGATCATCAACCACCCCGAGGCGGCGATGCTGGGGGTGGGCCGGATCATCGACAAGCCGTGGGTCCACGGCGGGGAGCTGGCGGTCCGCAAGGTCGTCCAGCTGTCGCTGACGTTCGACCACCGGGTGTGTGACGGGGGGACCGCGGGCGGGTTCCTGCGGTACGTGGCCGACTGCGTGGAGAACCCGGCGGTGCTGCTGCGCGGGCTGTAGGGCCTCCGCCCCGGACCCCCGCGGGGGTCCGGGGGCGGGCCGTCAGGTCGTGAGCAGGAGTTTGCCCACGTGGGTGCTGGATTCCAGGACACGGTGGGCCTCCGCGGCCTGCGCCATCGGGTAGCGGGCGTGGACCACCGGGTGGACCCGGCCCGAGGCGATCAGGGGCCACACGTGCTCCCGTACGGCCGCCACGATGGCCGCCTTCTCCTCCAGCGGCCGCGTCCGCAGCGAGGTCGCCGTGACCGCCGCCCGCTTGGCCAGCAGCGCGCCCAGGTTGATCTCGGCCTTGACGCCGCCCTGGAGCCCGATGATCGCGAGCCGGCCGTTCACGGCCAGCGCGTCCAGGTTCCGGGCCAGGTACTTCGCGCCCATGATGTCCAGGATCACGTCCGCCCCGGCCCCGCCGGTCGCGGCCCGCAGCTCCTCCACGAAGTCCTGCTCGCGGTAGTCGATCAGGACGTCCGCGCCCAGCTCCGCGCAGCGCGCCAGCTTCTCCTTGCCGCCCGCCGTCACCGCCACCTGCGCGCCGACGGCCTTGCCCAGCTGGATCGCCATGGTGCCGATCCCGCTGGATCCGCCGTGCACGAGGAGGGTCTCGCCGGGTCGCAGTCCGGCGACCATGAACACGTTGGACCACACCGTGCAGACGACCTCCGGCAGCGCCGCGGCCTCCACCAGGTCCACCCCCTCCGGTACCGGCAGCAGCTGCCCCACGGGGACGGCCACGCGCTCCGCGTAGCCGCCGCCGGCCAGCAGCGCGCACACCTCGTCGCCCACCGACCAGCCGGAAACCCCCGGCCCGAGGGCCACGACGCGCCCGGAACACTCCAGGCCGGGGTGGCGCGAGGCGCCGGGCGGAGGGTCGTAGAAGCCCTGCCGCTGGAGGACGTCGGCGCGGTTCACGGCGCTCGCCGCGACCTCGACGAGCACCTCCCCCTCGCCGGCCACCGGATCGGGTACCTCGGCCCAGACGAGGGCCTCGGGGCCGCCGGGCTGCTCGATCGTGATCGCATGCATGGCCCGGAATCTACGCGACCCGGCGCGCCGGGCCCAGTACCCCCCGTACGGCAGGTCCGGTCCGCTAGTCCGCCGGGCCCAGGGTGACATGAGGGGTCGTCGGAGGCGTGGCCCGGACGATGGCGATCACCCGGTCCGTCGGCTGGAGCGGGCTCGCGTGCGGGTCGTCGTAGGCGAGGAGGCGGTGTCCGCGCAGCACGCTGACGACCAGGTCCTCGGTCTCCCGCACCCCGCGGCCGACCTCGCCCTTGCGGACGGGCCGTTCGATCAGGTCCAGGCCGGTGCCCTGCTGGATGAGGTCCTCCATCACGGTGCCCGCGCTCGGGCTGAGCACGGACAGGCCCAGGAGCCGTCCGGCCGCGCTCGCGCTGGTGATGACCGCGTCCGCGCCGGACTGCTTGAGCAGCGGCGCGTTCTCCTCCTCGCGGACCGCCGCGACGATCTTCGCGCCGCGGTTGAGCTGCCGGGCCGTCAGGGTCACCAGCACCGCCGTGTCGTCGCGCTGGGTGGCGATGACGATCTGACGGGCCTTCTGGAGCTCGGCCCGCAGCAGTACGTCGGAACGGGTGGCGTCGCCGACGACCCCCGTGAACCCCTCCGCGTTGGCGATGTCGATCACCTTCGCGCTGGGGTCGACGATGACGACCTGCTCCTTCCGGAGGCCGGTCGCCAGCAGCGTCTGCAGGGCCGAGCGGCCCTTGGTGCCGAAGCCGACGACGACCGTGTGGTCACGCAAGTTGTTCCTCCAGCGGCTGAGCCGCCACTCTTCACGGGTCCGTTCGGTCAGGACTTCCAACGTGGTTCCAACGAGGATGATCAGGAACAGAACCCTCAGTGGAGTGATCAACAGGATATTGACCAGCCGCGCGCTGTCGCTGTACGGGACGATGTCGCCGTAGCCGGTCGTCGACAGGGTCACGGTCGCGTAGTAGACGCAGTCGAGGAGGTCGACCTTCTCGTTGGCGTTGTCGTGGTAGCCGTCACGGTCGATCCAGACGAGCAGGACCGTCAGGAACATCACGAACAGGGCCATCAGCAGACGCCGCGTGACCTGCCGCAACGGTTTCTCGACCACGCGCTTGGGGAGTTTGACGCGGCGTGAGACGAGCTTCTCGTCGGCACCCCGCGCCATGGCGTCCTGGCCGTGAAGTTTCACGTGAAACATCCCCCCGACGCCCACGGCAGGTCGAGGATCTCCACGTCCTGCCCGGACCGCACGCCGTGCGGAGGTACGACGGCCAGCGCGTCGGCGGCCGCCACCCCCCGGAGCATCGCCGGGCCGTTGTAGCGCAGCGGTACGGCGTGCTCGTCGGTCAGCAGGACCGGCACCAGCCGGGTGTCGTACGGGTGGCCGTGCACGTCGCCCTCGACCGCCACCGTGTACCGGGGCCGCTGGCGGCGGCCCGCGAGGGCGCGCAACAGCGGCTCGGCGAGCGTCAGCAGCCCGGAGACGGCGGCCAGCGGGTTGCCGGGCAGCCCGACCACGTGGCGGCCGTCCGCCCGTCCGCCGAGGCGGGCCAGCAGCATCGGATGCCCGGGGCGTACGGCGACCCCGTCGACGAGCAGTTCGGCGCCGGCGCGCTCCAGTACGGGGTGTACGTGGTCCACGGGGCCGGAGGCGGTGCCGCCGGTGGTGACGACCAGGTCGGCGGTGGAGCCGGTCACCGCCGCCAGCAGGGCCTCGGCGCCGTCCGGGCCGTCGCCGAGCCGGCGCGTCCCGATGACCTCGGCGCCGAGGCGGGTGATCCAGGGGCCCAGCATGGGGCTGAGGGCGTCGCGGATCAGGCCGTCGTGCGGGAGGCCCTCGGTGAGGAGCTCGTCGCCCAGCACCAGGATCTCCACCCGTGGGCGCGGCCGGGTCGGCAGCTCGTCGTACCCGGCGGCGGCGGCGAGGCCGAGCACGGCCGGGGTGACGAGGGAACCGGGCGGCAGCAGCAGATCGCCGGAGCGGCACTCCTGGCCGCGCGGGCGGATGTCCTGGCCGGTGCTGACGGGCCGGGCGGCGTACAGCTGGCTGCCGGACTCGCGGGCGTGCTCGCTGCGGATGACGGCGCTGGTGTCGCCGGGGATCCGGGCGCCGGTCGCGATCCGTACGGTCTCCCCGTCGGCGAGCGGCGCGGGCGGCTCGGCGCCGGCCAGGATCCCGCCGCCGGGGCGGATGTTCCAGGGGCCGGGTCCGGCGACGGCCCAGCCGTCCATGGCGGAGGTGTCGAAGGACGGCAGGTCGCTGAGGGCGTCGAGGGGTGCGGCCAGCACCTCGCCGAGGGCGTCCGCGAGGGCGACCCGGTGCGTGCGGCCCCGGACGCCCGAGCCGGCCCGGGCGGCGGTCTCCCGGGCGCGCGGCCAGGGGGCGGCGCGGTGGCCGCTCGCAGCGCCGGGAAGGGGAGCGCGGCTCACCAGGGCGAGGGCCTCGTCCAGGGCGCCATCGGCGTCGGTACGGGTCATCCGGAGCCGGTCTCCTCGGGGTGGGGGGGCTGCTTGGCCTCGGCGGCCCAGCGCAGGGCCAGGTCGGCGACCTTGCGGGAGGCTTCGGCCGCGGCCCGGGCGGGGTCGGCGCCGGCGGCCTCGGCGCGCGCGGCCGCGTAGCCGACCAGGAAGGTCGTCAGCGGGGCGGCGGGCCGGGCGACGCCGTGGGCGGCGTCACGGGCGACGTCGAGCAGGGCGGGGATGTCGACGTCGACATCGATGCCGAGCTCGTTCTTGGCGGCGGTGATCCATTGCTCCAGCACGCTTCCATGCTCCCTGATCCGGGCCCGGGCCGCTGCCAGGTCTTCCCAGGTGTCGCAGTCGAAGGAGGCGAGTGGCGCAGCGGCGGTGACGGTGGCCAGATCCAGCTCGGCGGTGAGGGCGCGTAGCGGGAGTCCGCGGAGGTGGCCGTGCTCGGTGGCCAGCAGGGCGGTCTCGCGGCGGAGGGGCTCGGTGCGGTAGGCGGCGACGAGGGGCTGGTCGCGGCCCTCCGGGTCCCTGAGGAGGGCCCCGTCGACCGGGCCGGCGGCCGCGGCCGCGAGGAGGGCGTGGACGGTGTCCCGGTCCAGGAAGGGCAGGTCGGCGGAGAGTACGAGGACCAGCTCGGCGGTCGTCCGGCGGAGCCCGGCGTCCAGCCCGGCCACCGGGCCGCCGCCGGGCGGGTCTTCCAGGGTCCAGTGGACGGGGCGGGCGGTGGGCCTGCGGGTGCCGACCACGATGGTGGTGGTGGCGTCGGGGCAGGCGGCCAGGACGCGGTCCAGGAGGGGGCGGCCGCCTACGGGGAGGGCGGGTTTGTCGGCTCCGCCGAGGCGGCGGGCGGCTCCGCCGGCCAGGACGATGGCGTCGTAGCTCATGCCCCGAGTATGGGGGCGCCATGTCGGCCGTGGCCGAGCCCACTTACGGCCGCCTTACCCCGGTCCCGGGGGCGCCGCCGCGAGCGGGGCCGGGCAGGCCGGGGGCGGCCGCTGCGCGGGCCTCTCCCCGCCCCACCCTTCGCCCATCCCCCAGACTCCGTCCGGGGG
>NZ_JBHWBP010000208.1:0-13188 GCF_042735575.1 Streptomyces sp. NPDC059564
TTCAGCAGCATCAAAAGTTGAGTCGTTGCACTTATTGAGTCGGTGTGTTTTTCTGAGCCCATGAACCCACACCCCATGAACCCGCACCCCCGCATCGCGGTCATCGGCGCCGGCCCCGGCGGCCTGACCTGCGCCCGCATCCTCCAGCAGTACGGCCTCGCGCCCACGGTCTACGACCTCGCCCCCTCCCCCGCCGCCCCCGACCAGGGCGGCACCCTCGACCTGCACCCGGGCTCCGGCCAGCACGCCCTGCGCGCGGCCGGTCTCCTCGACGCGTTCCTGGCCGAGGCCCGCCCCGAGGGACAGCAGATGCGTTTGGTCGGCCGGGACGGACGCGTCCGCTTCGACGCCGCCCCACCCGCGGGCGACCCCTCGGAGGGCAATCCCGAGATCGACCGGGGTCAGCTCCGCGACCTCCTCCTCGGCTCCCTGAACCCCGGCACCGTGCGCTGGGGCCACCGGCTCACCCGCGGCGAACCCCTCGGCTCCGACGGCGTCCACCGTCTGCACTTCGCCGACGGCACCACCACCGACGTCGACCTCGTCATCGGCGCCGACGGGGCCTGGTCCAGGATCCGGCGCCTGCTCTCCGACGCCACGCCCCGCTACACGGGCGTCACCTTCGTCGAAACCGGACTGAACGACGCCGGCACCCGCCACCCCCGGCTGGCCGCCCTCACCGGGAACGGCACGATGATGGCGCTCGACGACAACCGGGGCTTCGTCGCCCAGCGCAACAGCGGGGGCCACATCCGCGCCTACATCGGCATGCGCACCGAGGAGGACTGGCACCAGCGGGCCGGTATCGACACGACCGACGCCCCCGCCGTGCGCGAAGCCCTGCTCAAGGAGTTCGCCGGCTGGAGCCCGGACCTGCTCGGCTTCATCACCGACACCGACACCGGCTACACCAACCGCCCCCTGTACGCGCTGCCCGTCCCCCACACCTGGTCCCACACCCCCGGCGTCACCCTCCTCGGCGACGCCGCCCACCTCATGTCGCCGTTCTCCGGCATGGGCGCCAACCTCGCGATGCTCGACGCCGCCGACCTCGCGCGGGCCCTCGTCGGCCACCCGACCGTCGACGCCGCCGTCACCGCGTACGAGGCCGTCCTGCTGCCCCGCTCCACCGAAGCCGCCGCAGGAGCCGCGGAAGGCATCGACGGAGCGTTCGCCCCCGACAGCGCCGCCCAGGTCCTCGCCCACATGAGCGGAGCCTGACCGGCGCCCGCGTCAGTCCCGCAGCCCCGTGACGTCGCCGACGTGGCGCAGGCTGGGGGCCAGCAGGATCGCGTGCAGCTGCTGGAAGAGCTGACGGGCCGCCACCGCGTTCCAGTCCGGCGGCAGCAGTTCCGTGGGCAGGCCCGGGTCCAGGTACGGCAGGCGCCGCCACTGGGTGAGCAGCGGGACGTAGTGGCGGAACGCCTCGGCGGGTTCGGGCTCGGCTTCGGCCGCCGCCAGCCGCGCCGCGACCGGCGCGTAGGTATCGGTGAACGCCGCGTACTGCGTCTGGATCGCCGGGAAGTCCCACCACGAGCTGACCGTGCCCGGCAGATCGCTGAAGGCCGCGTACTCGGCGGCGAAGAGATGGACGTACTCGCTGAGGCCGAGCCGTACGAGCATGCTCCGCGCGTCCTGGAGCAGCCGGCCGGGCGCCAGCCACACGCCCGGGGCGATGTTGCCGAAGCCCAGCCAGCTCAGGCGGGTGCGCAGCTGGTAGCGGTGGGAGCGTTCCGACTCGGGTACGGAGAACACCGCCATGGCCCAGCCGTCCGCCAGGTCCGCGGGTTCCAGGCTGGCGAAGATCCGGCGGTCTCCCTCGTCGAAGACGGGCAGGAACGCGGGGCTCAGCCGGTAGCCGGTGGCGTCGCGGCGCTCCGGTTCGAGGACTCCGCGCTTCTTCAGCCGGGAGATCGCCGAGCGCACGGCGGGGCCGTCGACGTCCAGTTCGCCCATCAGCGTGATCAGGTCCGCGATGGAGATCCAGCCGCCGAGGCGGCGCAGGAACGCCCCGTAGACCGTGTTGATCAACGAGCTGGGCCTGAGGGGGCTGTCCGACATGATCGCCTTCCGTTGTACGCGGTCGCGATCATATCGGTGCCCCCTCGGGGCCCGGCCGGTCAGGCATAGGCCCCCGACAGCAGGTGCCCCGCACCCGGGGCGACGGCCGGGAGGTCCAGGGCGCGCAGCATCTGGTGGGCGGTGCACACGGCGGCCGAGACGACCGGCTTGCCCAGGAGCTGCTCCGCCTCCTCGATGACGCCCAGCGAGGGCATCTGCACGCAGGCGGACAGGACGACCGCGTCGGCGTCGGCGTACTCCAGCGCGCGGGCGAGGCCGGGCAGCCTGGCCGGGTCGTGCGCGGCGACGTCGAGGTTGTTCGGGATCTCCAGGGCCCGGTGGTCGATGACCTCGATGCCCTCCCGGGTGAGGTAGTCCACGACGGTCTGCGTGAGGGGGCGCATGTAGGGGGCGAGCAGGGCGATCTTCTTGGCCCCGATGGTGTCGAGCCCGTGGACGAGGGCGCCCGCGCTGGTGACGACCGGTGCCGGGGCGCCGTTCTCGACCGTGCGCCGGTGCAGCCGCTCCTCGGAGACCCGGTGGTAGCCGGGTCCCATGCTCATGATGGCCACGAGACAGGCGTAGCCGAGTACGTCGACCCGCGCGTCGGAGAGTTCCACCGCGCAGCGGTCGGAGTCGGCGTCCATGGCCTTGAGCTGCTCCGGGGTCACGTGGGTCATGCGCATCCGGCTGGAGTGGAAGGTGAACCGCTCGTCCGGTGCGATGCCGGCGCGGGCGCGCAGGATCGCGGGAACCTCGGTCTCCATGGTGACGTTGGAGCTCGGCACGATCTGGCCGATGCGGTAGGTACGGGGCGGCACGGTACTCCTCGGTTCTCGGTCGGTACGGAGGTACGGGGATCAGCGGGCGTCGACGACGGGGTTGGCCAGGGTGCCGATCAGCTGGACCGTGGCCTCCACCGTGTCACCGGGCGTGAGGAACTCGGGCGGGACCATGCCGGCCCCGACCCCGGAGGGCGATCCCGTCGCGATGACGTCGCCGGGCTCCAGGGTCACGCCGGAGCTGATGTCGGCGATCAGCCGGGCGATGGGGAAGAGCATGTGCCGGGTGTTCGACTTCTGCTTGGTGACCCCGTTGACGCGCAGCGAGAGGTCGAGGTCCATGGGGTCGGGGATCTCGTCCGCGGTGACGACGACCGGGCCGAAGGGCGCGTACGAGTCCTGCCCCTTGGAGAAGAACCACTGGCCGGAGCGGCGCTGGTCGCGGGCGCTGATGTCGTTGACGATGCTGAAGCCAAAGATGTGGTCGTACGCGTCCTCCTCGCTCACCCGGTGGGCGGTGCGGCCGATGACGACGGCGAGTTCGCACTCCCAGTCCAGCTGGGTGGTGAGGTCGGCGTTGTGCAGGATGGGCGCGCCGGGGCCGGTGACGGCGGTGGCGGGCTTGCTGAACAGCACGGGGCGGGGCGGGAGTTCCTTGTCGGTGTCGAGGCTGCGGCTGGACTCCTCCACGTGTTCGACGTAGTTGAGCCCGACGCCGATGATCTTGCCGGGGCGCAGGGGCGCGCCGAGACGGACGTCCTCGGTCCGGTGGACGGCGTGGGCCGGCCGGTCTCCGCCGAGCAGTCGGCGGACGGCGTCGAGGGTGGAGGGGCCGGCCTGGATGAGGCCGAGCAGGTCGTGCGGGAGCGGGACGCCCGCGTGGTCGGCGAGGGCGGCGACGTCGAGGACGTGGCCGTCCGTCTCGACGCCGAGGCGCGGTGCGGCTCCGTACGGGGCGGCGGTGAAGGTCAGCAAACGCATGGGGGGCTCCTCGCGGGTCAGGCGGTGGTGGCGGTGACGGGCTGGTGGCCGCCGTGGTCGGGGTACGCCTCTTCGCGGTGGAAGCCGAGCGAGCGCATGACGGGGAAGTCGTTGAAGGAGAAGAGGCAGGCGTCCTCGGACGGGTCGAGGTTGTGGTGCTCGTGCCAGGCCCAGGACGGGACGCAGAAGATGTCCCCTTCCCGCCACTCGAAGCGCCGTCCGGCGATCACGGAGGCGCCGCGGCCCTTGGCGACGGTGTAGATCACCGAGCCGGTGTGCCGGTGGGCGGCGGTGACCTGCCCGGGGCGCAGCAGCTGCATGTGGGCACCCATGGTCGGCATTACCGGGCCGCCGGTCACCGGGTTGGTGTACTCCGCGATGACCCCGTCGTACGGGGAGCCCTCGGTCGCCTTGGCGAGGCCGCGCAGGGCCTCGTAGGTCGGCTCCCACGGGTAGGCGAGCAGCGGGGAGTAGGGCCGGGTCCACTTCTGCGAGCCGTACGGCAGCAGGGCGGCGGAGTAGGTGAGGACGGAGGAGTTGACGACCTTCCCGGGCTTCTGGTGGAGCTCGGGGTGCACCTCGTAGAACCCGGCGTCCAGGGCGTTGACGAGCGGGATGTCCAGGCCGTCCTGCCATATCACCGGGGCGTCGGTCCCGTCGTTGCCGTGTTCGTGCCAGGTGCCGTTCGGGGTGATGGCGAAGTCGCGCGGGCCGACCTTGAGCTTCTGGCCGTCGACGATGGTCCAGGCGCCGGTGCCCTCGTGGACGAAGCGCAGGGCGGCGGCCTGGTGCCGGTGGGCGGTCATGGCCTCGCCGGGGCCCATGATCTGGAGGCCGGTGTAGAGGAGTCCGGCGGCGGCGCTGACGTCCCTGCGGCCGGGGTTGACGAGCATGACGACGCGGCGGCCGGCGTCGTCGGCCTTGACGAGGCCGAGGGCCTTGTGGACGAGGGGCCGCAGCTCCTCGTAACGCCACAGCACGGGAACGGACTTGGGCTGCGGGTACCAGGGCTCGATGTCGTTGGCGACGGTCCACAGGGCGCCGGCGTCCAGGGCTTCCAGCTCGCCGTAGTAGGCGGTGAGTTCGGGGGTGTCGGAGACCCGGGCGCGGCCGAGCATGGTGTCGTCCTGCTCGATGGTCATGCGTCCTCCTCAGGGGTGGTGGTCAGGGGGCCCGGGAACGGCACGGTGAAGGTGACCGGCGGGCGCGGGGTGTTGTCGACTTCGAGGCGGAAGATGTCGAAGCGGTTGTAGTGGCCGGTGATGTCGTGCATCTGCTTGGGCTGGATGCAGCGGCCGAGGTCGATCTCGCCGTAGACGATGCCCTCGTCGTCGACGAGCGGTTCGGTGACGGGGCGGCCGTCGGGGCCGAAGATGCCGGACAGGGCGCTGCGCGGCCGCTGGAACTGGGCGCGCAGTTCCTCGTCGTCCCCGGCGAGGAGCTCGACGATCTCCGGGGAGACGGTGGAGCAGGCGACGACGGAGAAGACCTTGCCCTCGAAGCTGTGGGCGGCGGTCCGGACGGCGATGGCTTCGGCCATGTCGTAGTCGGCCGGGGCGACGGGCAGTGCGATGTAGCAGGCGGCGTGGACGAGTTCGCCCTGAGCGAGGAGGGCGAACCGGGCCAGGGTGTTGGTGTTCTCCCCGCAGGCGAGGGCCCCGAGCGGGCCGACGGGGGTCTGGTGGACGCGCAGGGAACTGCCGTCTCCGCCGGTCCAGGTGAGCTTCTCGGCCCAGGTGGGCACCAGTTTGCGGTGGACGCCGAGGAGCTCGCCGTCCGGGCCGATGGTGAGCAGGGTGTTGTAGAGGACGCCGAGGCTGTGGGCGGCGCGCTCGTTGACGCCGATGACCACGACCACCCCGTGCTGGCGGGCCGCCGCGCGCAGGGCGTCGACGTGGGGGCCGGGGATGTCGACCGAGGCGCGCTGGAGGCGCTCGAACCAGGGCGAGCCCTGGACGGGGTTCATCGTCCAGTTCCAGTACGGGTATCCGGGGACGAACACCTCGGGGAACACGATCAGCCGGGCCCCGTTCCCGGCCGCCTCGGCGATCAGGGCGACGGCCTTGTCGACGGTGGCGGCGGGGTCGAGGTAGACGGGCGCGGCCTGGACGGCGGCCGCCGTGAAACGGGGCAGGTCGCAGGGGGGCTGCGGACGGTTCAACGGGGGACTCCCCTTTCAGCGGGACGCGGTGGCGACGCGCGGCAGCCAGCGCTGGTGCACGGGCGCGGCGGCCTGCCGCAGGAGTTCCAGGCGCGGCGGCACCCGGTCCGTGCGGGCGGCGGGCGGACGGCCGCTGCCGGCCTTCCAGGACGGCGCCCAGGGCGCGGCCGGGCCGCGGTAGCCCTGGGCGGCGGCCGCGTGCAGGGTCCACAGCGGGTCGTGGAGCTGGGCGCGGCCCACGCCGCACAGGTCGGCGCGGCCGGCCAGGATGATCGAGTTGACGTCGTCGTACGTGGAGATCGCGCCGACGGCGATGGTCGGTACCCCGGTGGCGTTGCGGATCAGGTCGGCGTACGGGGTCTGGTAGCTGCGGCCGTAGCGCGGCCGCTCGTACGGGACGACCTCGCCGGTGGAGACGTCGATGGCGTCGGCGCCCGCCTCGGCGAGGGCCCGGGCGATCCCGACGGCGTCGGCCTCGCTCAGGCCGCCCTCCGCCCAGTCGGCGGCGGAGATCCGCACCAGCAGCGCCTTCCCGGCGGGCCAGGTCTCCCGTACGGCGCGCAGCACTTCCAGGGGGAAGCGCAGCCGTCCGGCGAGGGTGCCGCCGTACTCGTCGGTGCGCTGGTTGGTCAGCGGGGAGAGGAACCCGGAGATCAGGTGCCCGTGCCCGTACTGGAGTTCCAGGGCGTCGAACCCCGCCCGGTCGGCGCGTGCGGCCGCGGCCGTGAAGTCCCGTACGACCTGGTCCATGTCGGCGCGGGTCGCCTCGCGGGGCGCCGGGGCGTGCTCGTCCCAGGGCTGGGCGGAGGCGGCGATCGGCGGTCGTGGTCCGGCGGCCGCGCGGCGTCCCGCGTGGGTGAGCTGGATGCCGAGGCAGGTGTCGCTCTGGCCGTGGACGAAGCCCGTGATCCGCTGCCAGGCGGCCTCCTGTTCGTCGCTCCACAGGCCCGGGCAGCCCGGGTCGGGGCGGGCGTCGGCGCCGACGGCGGTCATGCCGGCGATGACGAGACCGGCCCCGCCGAGGGCCTGGGTGCTCAGGTGGACGAGGTCGAAGTCGCCCGGGATGCCGTCGCGGGCGGTGGCGAGGGCGGTGGGCGGGACGACGACACGGTTGCGCAGGTGCAGGCCGCCGATCCGGAAGGGGCGGAACATCGGCGGGACGGGTGCGGTGGTGTTGACGGCGGTGGTGAAGGCCTCGTCGCGGACGCGCAGGTTGTCGTAGGTGACGCGGCGGCTGCGGGTCAGCAGGTTGAAGGCGAACTGGTGCGGGTCCTGGCCGGTGTAGCGGTCGATGTTCTCGAACCATTCGAGGCTCGCCTGGGCGGCCCGCTGGGTGGACTCCACGACCGGCCGGCGCTCGTCCTCGTACGCGGCGAGCGCGCCGGGGACGTCGCCCTGGTGCTCGTGCAGGCAGGCGGCGAGGGCGAGGGCGTCCTCCATGGCCAGCTTGGTGCCGGAGCCGATGGAGAAGTGGGCGGTGTGGGCGGCGTCGCCGAGCAGGACCACGTTCTCGTGCCGCCAGGTGCGGTTGCGCACGGTGGTGAAGCTCAGCCACTTGGAGTTGTTGGGCAGGAGCCGGTGGCCGTCCAGGTGCCCGGCGAGGATCTCCTCGCAGCGGCGGATGCCGTCCTCGTCGCTGGCGCCGGGCGCGTACGCGCGGCCGGCGGATTGCGCGAAGCCGGCGCGCTGCCAGGAGTCCTCGTCCAGCTCCACGATGAAGGTGGAGCGGGTGTCGTCGTACGGGTAGGCGTGCACCTGGAGGGTGCCGAAGTCCCCTTCCTCCACGATGAAGGTGAAGGCCTCGAAGACCTTGTCGGTGCCGAGCCACATGTAGCGGCCGGAGCGCTCGTCGAGGTCGGGGCCGAAGGTGTCGGCGTAGGCGGCGCGGGTGGCCGACCGGACGCCGTCGCAGGCCACCACCAGGTCGTACTCGGCGGCGAGTCGGCCGGCGGGCGGGGCCTGGGTGCGGTAGCGGACGTCCACGGCGAGGGCGGCGCAGCGGTCCTGGAGGATCCGCAGCAGGCTGCGCCGGCCGAGGGCGGCGAAGCCGTGGCCGCCGGAGGTGAGGGTGCGGCCGCGGTAGCGGACGTCGATGTCGCTCCAGCGGGCGAACTCCGCCGACATGGCGGCGTGGATCTCGGGGTCGGCGGTGGCGATGCCGTCGAGGGTCTCGTCGGAGAAGACGACTCCGAAGCCGAACGTGTCGTCGGGGGCGTTGCGTTCCCAGACGGTCACCTCCCAGTCCGGGGAGAGCTGCTTGGCCAGGGCCGCGAAGTACAGGCCTCCGGGCCCTCCTCCGATGACTGCTACGCGCACGGGGTACCTCCTGTGGTTCTGGTTCCGGTGATCAGCTCGGGGGCCTGCGGGCCCGCCTTGGTGAGGACCTCGCGCACGTCGGCGGGCCAGGGGGTGGTGCCGGTGGCGCGGGCCGCCGAGTGGGCGATGACCATGCGGCCGGTGGCGGCCTCCGCCCCCTCCTCGCCGAGGACCGTGAAGGCGTAGTGCAGGGAGCTGGTGCCGACCTTGGTGACGCGGAGCTCGGTGCGGACGGCTTCGCCGAACCAGAGCCGGGCGCGGTAGTCGGCCTCGAAGTGGACGCGGGGGGTGCTGCCGAAGAGGTGGGACAGGCCGAGCCGGCGCAGCAGTACGGCCTCGGCGGCCTCGACCCAGCGGACGACGGTGGAGTGGTGGTAGTGGCCGGCCGCGTCGGTGTCGGGCCACTCGACGCGGCGTTCGACGGTGACGCTGGGCAGGTGGGTGACGAGCGCCTCGGGGGTTCCGGCGGCGCAGGACCCCTCGGCCGGTTCGCGTTCGGTGCGTCTGTCCTCGGCGCGGGCCTCGGCCCGGGCGCGTCCGCGCAGTTCGGCGCGCTGGAGCTTGCCGTTGGTGGTCCGGGGGAGTTCCGCGACGAACTCGACGGCCCTCGGGTACTTGTACGGGGCGATGGCCGCCTTGACGTGGGCCTGGAGCGTACGGACGGTGTCCTCGGCCGTCGGGACGCCCTCGCGCAGGACGACGTACGCCTTGACGACCATGCCGCGCCGCTCGTCGGGGGCGCCGACGACCCCGCAGTCCTCGACGTACGGGTGGGCGGCGAGGGCCTTCTCGACCTCCGGCCCCGCGATGTTGTAGCCGGAGGAGACGATCATGTCGTCGCTGCGGGCCACGTACCAGAAGTAGCCGTCGGCGTCGCGGATGTAGGTGTCGCCGGTGATGTTCCAGCCGTTCCTGACGTACGTCGTCTGGCGCGGGTCGGCGAGGTAGCGGCAGCCGGTGGGTCCGGTGACGGCCAGCAGGCCGGGCTGCCCGTCGGGGACGGGATCGCCGCGCTCGTCGACGACGGCGGCCCGGTATCCGGGGACGGGCCGGCCCGTTGAGCCGGGGCGGATGTCCTGGTCGGCGGCGGAGATGAACACGTGCAGCATCTCGGTGGCGCCGATGCCGTCGATGATGCGCAGGCCGGTGGCGGCGTGGAACTCCTCCCACACGGCGGCGGGCAGGGGTTCCCCGGCGGACACGCAGCGGCGCAGGCCGGACAGCTGCCCGGTCGCCCCGGCGGCCATGATCGCTCGGTAGGCGGTGGGTGCGGTGAACAGGACGGTCACCCCGTGCGCGGCGACGAGGTCGGCCAGCTCCTGGGGGGCGGCCTGCTCGATCAGCAGGGTCGAGGCCCCGACGTGCAGGGGGAAGACCACCAGTCCGCCGAGTCCGAAGGTGAAGGCGAGCGGCGGCGTCCCGGTGAAGACGTCGTCGGGGCGGGGTCGCAGGACGTGCCGGGAGAACGTGTCGGCGTTGGCGAGGACGTCCCGGTGGAAGTGCAGGGTCGCCTTGGGGCGGCCGGTCGTACCGGAGGTGAAGGCGATGAGCGCCACGTCGTCGGCGGCCGTCTCGACGGCGGTGAACCGGCCCTCCTTCGTGGCGCAGCGGGCGGTCAGATCGGCCGCGCCGGGGCCCCCGTACGGGATGACCGGCAGACCGGGCGCGCCGGGAGGGGCGGGAAGGGCGGCCGTTTCGAGCTCCCCGGTGTAGCGGTGGTCGCAGATGGCGACCGTCGGGAGGCTGATCTCGCACAGTTCGGCGAGTTCGGTGGAGCGCAGCAGCGGCATGGTCGTGACGGCCACCCCGCCCGCCTTGAGCACCCCGAACCACGCGGCGACGAGCCAGGGGTTGTTGGGGCCGCGCAGCAGGACGCGGTTTCCGGGCCGGAGGCCGTGGTCCTCGGTGAGCACCTGGGCGACCTGGTCGGCGCGCCGCTGGAGCTCGCCGTAGGTCCAGCGTTCGGTCGGGGTGAGGAGACAGGGACGGTCGGGGCCCCAGCGTTCGACGGCGTCGTCGAGCAGGCGGCGGGCGCAGTTGAGCCGGTCGGGATAGTCCAACTCGGGTAGCTCGAAGTGGAGTTCGGGCCAGAGGGAGAAGTCGGGCAGCCGGTCGCGGCAGAAGGAATCGGCATGTGCCGAAGGGGAGAGCTCCATGGGGCGGCACCTCGATCAGGGAGCAGCGGGGGGAGATGGGGCAAGTATCTCGATATTTTGGCGGCCGTCAACTTTCCGCGATATCCCGGTTCCGCGCGGCACCGTCGCGGCGACTCGGGAGACGGGGATGCGCACGCGCACGGACTTGCCGAACTCGTGGGCCAGCACGGCGAGTTCGCCGCCCATCTCGGCGGCCATGAGCTGGACGAGGAGCAGTCCGCGCCCGCTCTCGCCGTCCGGGTCGACCCCGGCGGCGGGGTCGGGCAGCCGGGGCAGGGCGGCCGCCCCGTCGGCAACCTCCAGCCGCAGCCACCCCTCGCCGCAGGAGACGCCGACGCACATTCGGCCGACGGCGGTGGCGGCGTGCCGGACGACGTTGCCGACGAGTTCGCTGACGGCCAGCAGCAGGGTGTCCGCGAGGTCGGCGGCGATCCGCCAGCCTTCGAGCACGGCGCGGACGCGGCTCCGGACCAGGGGAACGCTCGCGGCGGTGGGCGAGTCGACCCAGTGGACGAAGACCCGGGCGGGTTCCGGGGCCGGGGCCGGGACGGAATCCCGGTCCGCGACCGGGGCGTCGACCGGGGCGTCGACCGGGGACAGGCCCTGGGACGGGGCGGGAAAGGGGGGCGCGGGGTGCGCTGCGGCGGTGAGCATGACGTGCTCCCAGAGGGGGTGAGCGACGACACCGCTGGAGTGGCTCGTGTAACCGGCGCGAAAACTAAACAGCCGATGGGCTTGTTGTCAGCGGAAATACGTCGCTAGAGTTTTGATTACACGTGTAACACGTTAAGACCCCCCGGGCGCCACGCGCAAGCATTTCGGACAAAGCGTTACGAAGCCCGGGGCCGGCAGAAGGGCCGCAATGACGCAATCCCACCCGGCCGAGCTCGACCTGGCCGACATGACCTGGCCGCCCCCGCCCTACCAGCCCCCGGTGCCGCCCGTGACGGACGAGCACGGCGTGCGCCACTTCCACGGGGTCACGTACGCCACCACGCCGGGCTACCGCCCGCGGCTCCTCGACGTCCGGCTGCCGGCCGGCGAGGGGCTCTTCCCGGCGGTCGTCTGGATCCACGGCGGCGGCTGGCTGGACGGCGACCGCCGCTACCCGCCGCCGACCGTGCCCGCCGCCCTGCTGCACGGCTCGGTCCTGGCGGCCGGGCTCGCGCTCGTCTCCATCGACTACCGGCACAGCCTGGAGGCCCCCTTCCCGGCCCAGCTGCACGACGTGAAGGCCGCGATCCGCTACGTCCGCCACTTCGCCGGAACCCTCGGCATCGACCCCGACCGGATAGCCGTCTGGGGCGAGTCCGCGGGCGGCCACCTGGCGGCGCTGGCCGGGCTCGTCGGCCCCGGCAGCGCGGACGCCGCAGCGCTGGAGGGCACGCACGGGGTGGGCGCCGGGGACACCGACGTCCGGGCCGTCGTCGACTGGTACGGGGTCTCCGACATCGTCGCCCTGGCCGGGCACCCCATGCCCGCGATGGCGATGCCGCCCGGCGTCGAGTTCCCCGACCCGTACGAGGCCCTGCTCGGCGGCACCGAGGCGGAGCGGCCGGCGCTGGCCCGGGCCGCGAGCCCGGTGACGTACGCGGCGGACTCGACCCCGCCGCCGTTCCTGCTGGTCCACGGCACGCGGGACGGGCTGGTCCCGTTCAGCCAGAGCGAGGCGCTCGCCGAGGCCCTGGCGGGGGCGGGCGGCGAGGTGACGCTGCGGCCGGTCGACGGCGCCGACCACATCTTCCTGGGCTCCCCCGACATCCAGGGGATCGTCGCGGAGAGCGTCGCGTTCCTGGCCGGCCACCTGGGCGCGGCGGGAGCCTGAGGCCCCCGGGCCCGGGCCTGCTCCCGGGCCCGGGACCGCATCCGCGTCCGCGTCCGCTCCCTCGCGGTCCTGTTCCGCCTCGGGGCCCGGCCCGGCCGGTCCCGAGGGCACGTCGATCATCCAAGGACCGCGGACGCCACCCCGCACGCGGTCGCGAGAGGCACTCATGTCCCGCAATCCACTCCCCCAGAACCCCGCCGCCGGGCGCCGTCCCGGTGTCCTCGCGGCGGGTCTCGTGCTGCTGGCCCTCGCCACGCTGCCGGTCCTCGCCGTCCAGCCGGACCCGGCGGACCCGCCGTTCCAGGGGCTGGACGACCGGTGGCTGTCCTGGATGGGCGGCCCCCACGAAGGGCCGTACGCCGTCCTGGCCGCCGTCCTGAACTGGTTCGGCGGCCCGCTGGGTGCCGTCGTTCCGCTCGCCCTGCTGCTCTTCCTGCTCCTGCGCAGACGCTGGGCCTCGGCGGGGTTCCTGCTCTGCGTCTACCTCGCCGGCAACGTGCTCGTCGTCCAGGGGCTCAAGCACCTGGTGGACCGGCCGCGCCCGGCGCACCCCCTGGTCCGGGTCGACCACGGCTCGTTCCCGTCCGGGCACGCGGCCGGGGCGGCGCTGCTCGTCGTACTCGTCGGCGCACTGCTGGTGCCGGCCGCCCGGCGGCGGGCCTGGTGGCCCGGGGGCGCGGTGTTCACACTGGCCATGATGTGGAGCCGTACCTGGCTGCACGCGCACTGGCTCACCGACACGGTGGCCGGAGCGGCCGCCGGAGCGGGCGCGGGTCTGGTGGCGTGGTGGCTCTGCGCCCCCGCGCTGGCCCGGGAATCCGTCCGCGACCGCCGGGGGGCGGCCGCGAGCGCCCCGGCCGTCGCCCCCGCGCTCCCGTAACGGAAACAGGACGGCGGCTCCCGGTC
>NZ_JBHWBP010000209.1:0-7010 GCF_042735575.1 Streptomyces sp. NPDC059564
GGGGGGACCCTGTGGGAGAGTAGGACGCCGCCGAACAATCATTGTGGGAAAGCCCCGCACCAGGTAACTGGTGCGGGGCTTTTCTGCGTTTACGGACTTTTCGGGGTCCGGCGCGCGGCCGGCCGGGTACGGTTCCACCGTTTACCCGTACGAGGCTGCCGGGAACCCGAGCCGGTCGCTCGTACGCTGGGTGGATGGGCTATGAGCTGGTCATCTTCGACAACGACGGCGTCCTCGTGGACAGCGAGCCGCTCTCCAACACCATCCTCTCCGCGTACCTGACGGAGCTCGGGCATCCCACCACCTATGACGAGTCCCTGCGGGACTACATGGGGGCCGCGGTGCACCGGGTGCACGATCTGGTCTACGAGCGGAGCGGGCAGCGGCTGCCCGAGGAGTTCGACCACACCCTGCAGGAGCGGGTCACCGCCGCCTTCGCGCGGGAGCTGAAGCCCGTCCCCGGGGTGACCGAAGTGCTGGCCGAGCTGTCCGCGCAGGGGGTCCCGTACTGTCTGGCCTCCTCCGGGACCCACGAACGGATCCGGGTCGGGCACCGCAGTGCCGGCCTGGACGAGTGGTTCGAAGAGGAGTGGATCTTCAGCGCCGAGGACGTGGGGCGGGGCAAGCCCGCCCCGGACCTGTTCCTGCACGCGGCCGACATGATGGGGGTCGCGCCCGCGCGGTGCGTCGTCGTCGAGGACAGCCGGCTCGGGGTGGAGGCCGCCCGGGCCGCCGGGATGGACGTGCTCGCGTACACGTCGATGTCCCCCGCCGACGCCCTCCCCGGTGCCACCGCCTACTTCGGGGAGATGAAGGAGCTGTACGGCCTGCTCGGATTGGGTGTGTGATCGCTCTACCCACCGGTAGGTCAGGGGCCTACGCTGTGCCGCCATGACAGTTGACGTGCGGCTGCGGCGCGGGCGTGGCGCCCTCGGGTTCAGCTTCTTCGCGCAGGGGGTCGCCTTCGCCCTGCTGGTGACCCGGATCCCGGCCATTCAGGACCAGTACGGGATATCCGACGGGCTGCTGCCCGCGTTCCTCGCCGCCGTGCCGATCCTCGCCGGGGTCTCCAGCGTCGCCACCGAGCACCTGGTGAAGCGGATCCCGCCGAGCACGGTGCTGCGGTGGGCGCAGCCCGTCGTCCTGCTCGCTCTGCTCGGGGTCGGGGCCGGGACCCGGCTGTGGCACGTGGCGGTGGCCCTGGGGGTGTTCGGGCTGGCGGTGGGGGCGCTGGACGCCTCGATGAACATGCTGGGGGTGAGCCTGCAGCGGGCGTACGGGCGGAGCATCATGCTCGGGTTCCACGCCGCGTACAGCCTCGGCGGGATCCTGGGTGCCTCGGCGGCCTGGGCGGGGGCGCACTGGCACCTGGCGCTGTTCACCGGCTATCTGCCCGCCGTGGCGGTGCTGCTGCCGGTGGCGCTGGTGGGCAGCCGGTTCTACGCCGACGCGGCCCCGGCGGGCGGCGCGGCAGGGGGCGGCGGTGCGGGCGAGGGGTGGCCGGCGAAGGGCGGCAAGCTGCTGCTGCCGCTGTGCGTGGTGATGGCGTGCGCGTACATCGGGGACTCGACGGTGGCGAACTGGAGTGCCAAGTACCTCCAGGACGTGCTCGGCAGCTCCGAGCAGCTGGCGACCGTCCCGTACAACGTGTACATGGTGACCACCCTGATCGGGCGGGCCGTGGGTGACCTCGGGGTGCGCCGGTTCGGCGCGGTGGCCGTGGTGCGGAGCGGGACGGTGGTGGCGGCCGGCGGGTTCGCGGTGGTGGCCGCCGCGCCGGGGGCGTGGACGGGAATGCTGGGATTCACCCTGCTGGGCATCGGGCTGTGCGTGATCGTTCCGCAGACGTTCGCCGCCGCGGGCAGGCTCTTCCCCGGGGTCTCCGACACCGCCGTCGCCCGGCTGAACATCTTCAATTACGTGGGCTTCCTGATCGGTTCGCCGCTCGTCGGGGGCATCGGGGACGCCTGGAGCTACCGGGGCGCGATGCTCGTGCCGATGGTGCTCGTGCTGGTCACGCTCTTCCAGACCCGCTCGTTCGGCGCGGACCGGGCCCGATACGGTGGCGGGCATGAGCGGCCGCGGGTTGTTGATGTGGGACGAGGCGGTAACGAGGTATGACTTCGGACCGAGCCATCCGATGGATCCGGTGCGGCTGGCGCTGACCATGGGCCTGGTACGGGCCTTCGGGCTGGACCGGGCGATGGAGGTGCGGGCGGCCCCCGCGGCGGGTGACTCGACGCTGCGGCTGGTCCACCGGGAGGACTACGTGGCCGCCGTGCGCGAGGTGTCGGCCGACCCGGGGGCCGCCGACGGTTCGTACGGGCTCGGGACCATGGACGATCCGGCCTTCCACGGGATACACGAGGCCTCGGCGCTGATCGCCGGGCAGTCGGTGGCGGGCGCGGAGGCCGTCTGGCGGGGCGAGGCGGAGCACGCGGTGAACTTCGCCGGCGGGCTGCACCACGCGATGCCGGGCGGGGCGGCCGGGTTCTGCGTGTACAACGACGCGGCGCTGGCGGTCGCGCGGCTGCTGGAGCTGGGGGCCGAACGGGTGGCGTACGTGGACGTGGACGTCCACCACGGGGACGGCGTCCAGGCGGCGTTCTGGGACGATCCGCGCGTCCTGACGATCTCCCTGCACGAGCACCCGCGGACGCTGTTCCCGCAGACGGGCTGGCCGGAGGAGACGGGCGGTCCGGCGGCCGAGGGGTCGGCGGTGAACGTGGCGCTGCCCGCCGGGACCGGTGACGAGGGCTGGCTGCGGGCGTTCCACGCGACGGTGCCGGAGCTGCTGGCGGACTTCCGGCCGCAGGTTCTGGTCACCCAGCACGGGGCCGACACGCACTTCGAGGATCCGCTCGCGCACCTGGCGGTGTCGCTGGACGCTCAGCGGGCGGTCCAGGAGGCCTGCCACGAGCTGGCGCACGAGTACGCGGACGGGCGGTGGCTGGCGCTGGGCGGCGGCGGGTACGCGGTGGTGGACGTCGTACCGCGGTCGTGGACGCACCTGGTGGGGATCGTGGCGCACCGGCCGGTGGATCCGGCGGCGCCGGTGCCGCAGGAGTGGCGGGACGAGGTGTACGCGCGGACGCGGCAGGGCGGGCCGGCGCGGATGACCGACGGTCGGGACGCGCGGTGGCGGGCGTGGGAGGGCGGTTACGATCCGGGGGACCGGACGGATCAGGCCGTTCTCGCGACGCGCCGGGCGGTGTTCCCGTTGCGCGGGATGCTGGTGTGACGGTCTGGAATGTGACGGTGCATCATTACGCCAACTGTGGGGCGGTTCGCGAGATGTGATGACCCGCCAGGTGCGGTGCGGCAGCATCGGAGGGTGTTGAGCACCGGCGCGCTGCGTGCGCATCTGCTGGCCGCCCGGTTGGCCGGGCCCGTCGCCACGTCGAGGGAGTCGAGCCTGCGCAGTTACCGGCTGTTCGCGGCGCGGGACCCGCGGATGCTGCTGGGGCTCGATCCGGAGCGGGGCTGGGACGAGGGTGACCTGCTGAGGCTGATGGCGGACAAGTGCGGGGTCTCGGCGGACCCGGCGCACGTCAGCGGGCCGGACGTGATCGACCCGGAGCGGACGGTGGCGGCCCTGGAGGCGTTCGCGGAGCGGCTGGGGGCGGCGGCCGGGGCGCGGTCGCCCGTACTGTTCGGCACGGGTCATCCCCACCGCCTCCTGGAGTTCTACGCCTCTTTGGCGGGGGCGTTGTCGGCGGCGGGATGTGTTGTCCTCACCCCGGCGCAGGGGGTCGCTGTCGACATGGCGACCCGGTTCGGCGTACGCGCGCACCGCATCGATTACGTACGGGGAGTCGCACTGGTGCGGGAAGGCGGCGCGCGGCCGGCCGCGAGTGCCACCGGCGCGCACTCCCATTCGCCGCTGCCGGTTCGGATCGCGCTCGGGGCGCTGGCGGACGCCGGCGGGCCGTTGCCGGAACTGGTGGTGGGGGACCACGGCTGGGTCTGCGGCGCAGGTCAGCTGGGTGTGGACGCGATCGGGCTGGCGGATACGGACGATCCCGCGCTGTTCGTCGGAGAGGCCGAGGGGAGGGTCGCGGTGACCGTTCCGCTTGATGACGGGGTGCGCTCGGATTACTACAGGCCGCTCATTCGTTACCTGTTGCACCGCGCTCGGCTGCCGGGTCGTCAGGAGTGGCCGTAGCTCCTCTTCCCCACTCGTATCACACGCCCCTACTCTGGGGAGTGAGCGTGCGACGACGAGGAGTAACCGGAGGGGAAGCCGGTGCCCGTCATGCGCGGAAGGTCAAGGTGTGTCATGGCTGCTGGCGAGAGGCCTCTCAGTGAGGTTCAGTTCCTGACCGTGGCGGAGGTCGCCTCGGTGATGCGAGTGTCGAAGATGACCGTGTACCGCCTGGTGCACAACGGTCATCTGCCCGCTATCCGGGTGGGCCGGTCCTTCCGGGTCCCCGAGAACGCGGTTCACGAGTACCTCCGGGAGTCCTTTGTGGGGGTGGAGTCGGCCTGAGACTGAAGCTCAGGAGGACCTGCGGAGGGCTCGGATTACAAGCTCGGACTTTGGGCGGGTAGGCTAGGCCGACGTAGGTCGTGTGGGCCCAGACGCCCCGCACCGAGTGAAGAGAAGTGAGCGAGGGTAGTCGTGGGCTCTGTTATCAAGAAGCGGCGCAAGCGGATGGCTAAGAAGAAGCACCGCAAGCTGCTCAAGCGCACCCGCGTCCAGCGCCGTAACAAGAAGTAAACGGCAGCTGTACGTGTTCTCCGCAGCCCCTCCACCATCCTGGTGGAGGGGCTGCGGTGCAGCCGGGGTACTTCTTCGAGGGAGGCGCTGAGCTCGTGGGGAAGGTCGTGCTCGTCACCGGGGCTGCCCGGCAGCTGGGAGGCCGCTTCGTGCGCCGCATCCAGCGCGATCCGGACGTGGAACGGGTCATCGCCGTCGACGCGGTGAGTCCGCCGCACCGGCTCGGCTCGGCGGAGTTCGTCCGCATGGACATCAGGCAGTCGGCCATCGCCCGCGTGCTCGCGGAGCACAACGTGGACACGGTGGTCCATCTGGCCGTCACGGGCGGCGCCGCGGGATCACCCGGTGGGCGCAGCACCGTCAAGGAAACCAACGTCATCGGGACGATGCAGCTCCTCGGGGCCTGCCAGAAGTCGCCGACGGTACGACGGCTCGTGGTGAAGTCGAGTACCAGCGTGTACGGGGGCACGGCGCGGGATCCGGCCGTCTTCACCGAGACCACCCAGCCGAAGTCGCTGCCCAGCGCCGGCTTCGCCAAGGACGCCTCGGAGGTCGAGGGCTACGTACGGGGCTTCGCGCGCCGGCGGCCGGACGTGGCGGTGTGCGTGCTGCGCTTCGCGAACATCCTGGGGCCGTTCGCGGATTCGGCGCTGGCGGAGTACTTCTCGATGCCGGTGATGCCGACGGTGCTGGGCTATGACCCGAGGCTGCAGTTCGTCCACGAGGACGACGTGGTGGACGTGCTGCGGCTGGCGGCGGGCGAGCCGCGGCGGGGGACGCTGAACAGCGGGACGTTCAACATCGCGGGGGACGGGGTGCTGCTGCTGTCGCAGTGCTCGCGCCGGCTGGGGCGGCCGACGGTGCCGCTGCTGCTGCCCGCGGTGACGTGGGTGGGCTCGGCGCTGCGGACGGTGGGGGTGACGGACTTCTCGCCGGAGCAGATCAGGCTGCTGACGCACGGGCGGGTCGTGGAGACCACCCAGATGCGGGACACCCTGGGGTTCCGGCCGATGTACACGACCGTGGAGACCTTCGCCGACTTCGCGCGGAGCCGCGGGCGCGGGCTGCTGCCGCAGGACCGGGTCGACCGGGCCGTGCGGCGGGTGGCCTCCGCGCTGGGGGTGGACGACCCGAAGGTGAACGGCCCGGTCGCCGGTGCGATCGACGGTGTGGATGAGGGAGCGAAGCGATAGTGGCGGACGCCAAGGTCATTCCGTTCGACGAGGACCGGCCGCGCCGGCGGGGCGCCGCCCGGAAGGTGCGCGCGGTGCCGACGCCCGCGGAGCCGGTGGAGCCCGTGGCCGGGCCGGAGCCGGCGTCCGGGCCCGCGCGGGCGGCGGCCGGTGACGGCTGGGACCGGCGGCTCGCGGGCGGGCTGGCGTTCCTGCGGCGGCGGATCACCGGGGACTACGAGGTCGACGACTTCGGCTACGACAAGGAGCTGACGGACCAGGTCCTGATGTCCTTGATGCGGCCGCTGTTCGACAAGTACTTCCGGGTGGAGGTCAAGGGGATCGAGAACATCCCCAAGGAGGGTGGCGCGCTGATCGTGGCGAACCACTCGGGGACGCTCCCGCTGGACGGGCTGATGCTCCAGGTGGCGGTGCACGACCACCATCCGGCGGAGCGGCACCTGCGGCTGCTGGCGGCGGACCTGGTGTTCATGCTGCCGGTGGTGAACGAGGTCGCCCGGAAGGCCGGGCACACGCTGGCCTGCGCGGAGGACGCGCAGCGGCTCCTGGAGGCGGGGGAGCTCGTCGGGGTGATGCCGGAGGGCTTCAAGGGGATAGGGAAGCCGTTCGGAGAGCGGTACAAGCTCCAGCGGTTCGGGCGGGGCGGGTTCGTCTCGACGGCGCTGAGGGCCGGGACTCCGATCGTGCCCTGCTCGATCGTGGGCGCGGAGGAGATCTACCCGATGATCGGGAACGCGAAGACCCTGGCGCGGCTGCTGGGGGTGCCGTACTTCCCGGTCACGCCGACGTTCCCGTGGCTGGGGCCGCTGGGCGCGGTGCCGTTGCCGACGAAGTGGACGATCCAGTTCGGGGAGCCGATCCCGACGGACGGGTACGCCCCGGAGGCGGCGGAGGACCCGATGCTGATGTTCAACCTCACGGACCAGGTCCGGGAGCAGATCCAGCACACCCTGTACAAGCTGCTGGTGCAGCGGCGGTCGGTGTTCTTCTGATGGGTGCTGCCTTCTGATCGGTGGTTCTTCCGGATCGGGGCAGACGGAAGCGGGGGCGCCGCCGGGGCCCGCCCCCCCATTGCGGGGGGGGAAGTGCGGCGTAAA
>NZ_JBHWBP010000209.1:7020-13144 GCF_042735575.1 Streptomyces sp. NPDC059564
GGGGGTGGGTTTCTGTGTGTGGGGGGCCGACTTTTTGTGCGTGGATTTTGGGCTGGGGGTCTGGCCCTGGGGGGGCGGGCGCGGGGCCCGCCCCCCGCTGTGCGTCGGCTACTGGCCGGCGTCCTCCGCGTTGAGGCCCAGGCCCGGGAGGAGGCCCGGGAGGAGCGGCGGGAGGGTGATGTCCGGCTGTGGGTGGTCCGGGGTCGCCGAGGGGGGCGGAGCGGACTGGCCCGGTGCCGGGGGGTGGAGCAGGTCGCCGGCACCGCCGAGGAGGCCGCCCGTACCCGGGGCCGGGGGATGGCTGCCGGAGGGGCTGGGGGCGGCCGGGGGCGCGTCCTGTGAGGCGGCGCCCGGTTCCGCCGGCGACTGGTGCTTGCCCGCCGCCGGGCTGCTGGGCCTGGCCGGGGCGCCCGGACCGCGGGTCTGCTCCGGGGGCTTGGGCAGCAGGCTCTGGAGCGGCGCCACGTCATCGTCTATGGCCTGGAACACCGACTCGACCTCGCCCCCGACGTCGTTGAGCTGCACCGGGAGCTTCTCCCGGAGGCGGCCCCACGCGTCGCGGTGGGAGCGGGAGAACGAGGACAGTGCCTGGATCGGGCCGAGCGATCCGTCCCGTTCGTACGCCGCCTGGAGGAGCCGGTGGCCCTCCGCGGCGTCGTGCTTCATGCCCGCGAGGGCCCGGCGGATCGCGCCGAGCGACTCGTGGTCCAGTACGCCCGTACGGCCGCGCTCCATGAGCCTGCGCGCTTCCGACAGCCGGTTCGAGGCCTGGTCGAGGTAGAGCTCGCCCCGGTCCGCGTCCTCGTCGGTCATGCCCAGCTTCAGATCCTCCATGCCCCGCTTGACGGGGTAGAGGGAGTCACCTGGCAGGGCGTCGGTGCTGGCAGCGGCCACTCCGCTGAAGGCCCCTGCGGCCACACCCACGGTGAGGCCCCCCGCTGCGATGCCCTTGGACCAGCGGGAGCGGGGCCGCAATTTCCGGAGCGAGGTCGCCCGGTGGGCGCCGCGGCCGGTCCGCTGTTCGGGCACCAGAGGGTCCGCGGCGGCACCGCCCCCGGCCCTCTCCTCCATCACCATGGCCTCCATGGCGGCGACGAGCTGGGCTCGTTGCACCACTTTGACCTCGGGGTCCAGCACCGGGCGCGGCATTCTTTCGCCGAGTACGTTCGCCAGGGCCAACAGCCGGTCGTGGTCGGCAGATTCGGCAGGTGCCTCGGACTGCTCGGCCGCCGGGTCCGGTTCCGAAAGGTCGGACGGGGTCCGATCCTCCAGGGCCTGGGCGAAGGCGTTCGCCCGCCGGTGCGGAGTAACGTTCGCGATCACTGGCGGCACCTCCTCTCGTCATGACGATCGACTCCCCAAGGTGTCCGGAAGGTTGCCTTCCTTGAGCACATCCACACTTTCGAGTGAGCGGCTTCGGGCAGGGCGTGTCCACAGGGAGCCTGCATCCCGCACAACGAGCGGCGCGGCAGTTGGGTTACGGACGAAGGATGATCGGACCACAGCGTCATCGAGGGGTCACCGGGTGTGGGTGTCGGGTCGTGTTGTCGGGTCGGGGCCGCGCTGCCGGGGGGACCCGGTCAGCGGGCGTCCTCCGGCAGCAGGCGGGCGAGGGTGCGGACCGCCCGGTACTGGAGCGTTTTGATGGCGCCCTCGTTCTTCCCCATCACGCGGGCGGTCTCGGCGACCGAGAGGCCCTGGAGGAAGCGCAGGGTGACGCACTCCTGCTGCTGCGGGTTCAGTTTCCGTACGGCTTCGAGCAGGGCCGCGTTGGAGAGGGACTCCAGGACGGAGTCCTCGGGGCTGCGCTCCACCTCGTTGGCGTCGAGCATCTCGCCGGTGGTGACCTCCAGGCGGAAGCGGCTGGACTTGAAGTGGTCCGCCACCAGGTTCCGCGCGATGGTCACGAGCCAGGCGCCGAAGTCGCGGCCCTGCCAGGTGAAGGTGGAGATGCGGCGCAGCGCGCGCAGGAAGGTCTCACTGGTGAGGTCCTCCGCGGTCGCCTTGCCGCCGACGCGGTAGTAGATGTAGCGGTACACCGTGTCGCTGTACTGGTCGTAGAGGCGGCCGAAGGCGTCGGCCTCGCCGGCCTGGGCGCGTTCGACCAGGTCCATCATGCGGGCCTGGTCGCTGTCCGCGGTGGGGCGGCGGGCCGCGGGCGTGCTGGTGCCGGTGGCACCGGCGGTGGCGGCCGTGCTCGCTCGACCGCGTCTGCCCACCGTCGCGCCGCCGTCGGTCAGGGCGTAGCAAGGACCGGCCGGGCCGAGGCCGGCAGGGACCGCGGCGGCGAAGGCGGGGACGGCGTACGCGGTGGGGACGAAGCCGCGCAGGCGGTCGATGACCGTTGCGCGCAGCGTAGCCAGGCCCGAGGCGTCAACCCCGACAGGTGGGTACACGGGACTCCCAGAGGCAGAGCTTCCATCACGTGCAGTGCCGGAGCGTTCACCCGTCGTGGCGACAGATGGGCGGTGGCATGCGTTTGAGGAGAATAACGCTTCGTACAGGCAGCACTACACCCAGTTGCTGAAATCACCGGTTCCGACACTTCTGTTGCGTGTCGAGGGCATATTCAGGCCCAGTTGGTGATCGGTTCTTGATCGCATGGGTGCGCGGAATGGAAGCTTCCACGCTGGCTCGCGACCGAGTCGGGCACGCCGGAGTGCCGCGCCGGTGACGCGGGTAAAGGCGGGTGGTTGCCTGCCGGGCGGCCCCTCGCGGGGGCCCCTGGCCCGGCGTTGTTACTTGCGGCGGCGGTGGAGGGCGATGGCGGCGGCCGCGCCGCCCGCGATCGCGCCGACTCCGGCGGCGGCCGGGACGCCGACCTTCACGGCCTTGCGGCCGGTCCGATAGTCGCGCAGCCGCCAGTCGTTGGCCCGGGCATGCTTGCGCAGTTTTGTATCGGGATTGATCGCGTACGGATGTCCGACCAGCGACAGCATCGGGATGTCGTTGTGCGAATCGCTGTACGCCGCGCAGCGCGCGAGGTCCAGCTCCTCGGCGGCGGCCAGCGCGCGCACCGCCTCCGCCTTGGCGGGGCCGTGCAGCGGTTCGCCGACCAGGCGGCCGGTGTAGATGCCGTCCACGGACTCGGCGACGGTGCCCAGGGCGCCGGTCAGGCCGAGGCGGCGGGCGATGATCGTGGCCGTCTCGACGGGCGCGGCGGTGACCAGCCACACCTTCTGGCCGGCGTCGAGGTGGGCCTGGGCCAGGGCGCGGGTGCCCGGCCAGATCCGCTCGGCCATGTACTCGTCGTAGATCTCCTCGCCGATGGACATCAGCTCGGAGACCTTGTGGCCCTTGACGATGGACAGGGCGCTGTCGCGGGCGTCCTGCATGTGGTTCGGGTCCTCGACCCCGGCGAGCCGGAACCAGGCCTGCTGCCAGGCGAAGCGGGCCAGTTCGCGGCGGCGGAAGAACTCGCGCTTGTAGAGGCCGCGGCCGAAGTGGAAGATCGCGGCGCCCTGCATGACGGTGTTGTCGAGGTCGAAGAAGGCGGCGGCGAGGTCGTCTCCCGGAACCGGGAACTCCGGCTCGGGGGAGGTGTCCCGGGCGTCCGCCGCGGGTGCTTCGGCGGCCGCCGGGAGGGCGGGCGGAGCCTCGTCCTCCGGCAGCTCGGCGTGAGGTGGGGCTTCGGCCTGCGCGGTCTTGCGGGCGGCCTCGGCCGAGGCCTCGCCAGCCAGCACGCTCCGCGCGGTCGCGGAGCGCCTACGGGGGGTGAGCCATCCCAGAGCGGCCATGACGCGAGCATAGCCATTGTGTTCGGGAGTTCCCGAACCGCAGGGAAACGGAGCGGTTAACTCTTCGGGCACCACCGGCGCGCGCGGGACAATGAGGGCATGAGCCCTTTGCTGCGCCGTAAGGAAAAGAAGCGTCCCGGGGAGCGGATGGTCACGCTCGTCGGGAAGCCGGGGTGCCATCTGTGCGACGACGCCCAGGAGGTCATCGAAGCGATCTGTGCCGAGACCGGGGCGCAGTGGGAGAAGAAGGACATCTCGCAGGACGAGGAGCTCCACCGGCTGCACTGGGAGCAGATTCCGGTGGTGCTCATCGACGGCGAACAGCACACCTTCTGGAGGGTGAACCCTGACCGGCTGAGGCGCGCATTGGGAGCCTGACCGATTCGCCCGTTACCATCATGGGCGATTTATGGGGACTCGGGGGCGTATCGATGAGGAGTGTGTACCGTTTTGCCCCCCTCGGGATTTGAACGGGTTCGGCCCGTTCCCGGTCCGGGTCCTGTCCGCCCACCCCGCGTGACCCCGGTCACTTTGCTCGGACAAAGCGGACACAATCTTTGTGCACGCGTTCACAAAGACATAGCCTGCTTCCGACGGGGCGGTCTTGGGACAAGTGACCGCCTGCAGCCCCGCTCATCCCGCAGGAGCATCGTGGCAACTGGCCGAACTCACCGACCGGCGACCCGCAGCCGAGGTATTCCCGAGGCCACTGTCGCCCGGCTTCCGCTGTACCTGCGCGCCCTCACCGCGCTCTCCGAGCGATCGGTGCCCACGGTGTCCTCCGAGGAGCTCGCGACCGCCGCCGGGGTCAACTCGGCGAAGCTGCGCAAGGACTTCTCGTACCTCGGTTCCTACGGGACCCGCGGCGTCGGCTACGACGTCGAGTACCTCGTCTACCAGATCTCCCGCGAGCTCGGCCTGACCCAGGACTGGCCGGTCGTCATCGTCGGCATCGGTAACCTCGGCGCCGCGCTCGCCAACTACGGCGGCTTCTCCGCGCGCGGGTTCCGCGTCGCGGCGCTCATCGACGCCGACCCCGCGATGGCCGGAAGGCCGGTCGCCGGGATGCCCGTGCAGCACACCGATGACCTGGAGAAGATCATCGAGGAGAACGGCGTCTCGATCGGGGTCATCGCGACCCCGGCCGGCGCCGCGCAGCAGGTGAGCGAGCGGCTCATCGCCGCCGGGGTCACCTCCATCCTGAACTTCGCGCCGACCGTGCTGTCCGTGCCGGACGGCGTCGACGTGCGCAAGGTCGACCTGTCCATCGAGCTGCAGATCCTGGCCTTCCACGAGCAGCGCAAGGCGGGCGAGGAAGCGGCCGCCGCGGGTGCGGTCGCCGGTGCCGCCGGTGCTGCCGGACTCGTGGAGCCGGGTGCCGGTACGGGGACGGGCGCCGCGCCCGCCGCCGCCGTCGAGCCGCCGGCCGGGCGGGCCGCCGCGACCGCGCGCAAGGGCGGCCCCGAGGGTGACGTCCCGGCGGTGATGCCGGCATGAGTCTGCTCGTCGTTGGCCTCAGCCACCGCAGCGCGCCGGTGAGCGTGCTGGAGCGGGCCTCGCTGTCCGCCGACGCCAAGGTCAAGCTGCTGCACGACACGCTGGCCGCGGAGCCGGCGGCGGAGGCGGCCGTGCTGGCCACCTGCAACCGGATCGAGCTGTACGCCGACGTGGACAAGTTCCACGCCGGTGTCGCCGAGCTGTCCACGCTGCTGGCCCAGCACAGCGGGGTCGCGCTGGAGGAACTCACCCCGTACCTGTACGTGCACTACGAGGACCGGGCGGTGCACCACCTGTTCTCGGTGGCGTGCGGGCTGGACTCGATGGTCGTCGGCGAAGGCCAGATCCTCGGCCAGATCAAGGACGCGCTGGCGCTGGGGCAGGAGCTCCACACGGCGGGCCGTCTGATCAACGACCTCTTCCAGCAGGCGCTGCGGGTCGGCAAGCGGGCGCACTCCGAGACCGGGATCGACCGGGCCGGGCAGTCGCTGGTGACCTTCGGGCTGGAGCAGCTCGCGGGGGCGGCGGCGCCGGTGGGGGAGTGGGCCGCCGGGAAGCGGGCGCTGGTGATCGGGGCCGGGTCGATGTCGTCGCTGGCCGCCGCCACGTTGGCGCGGGTGGGTGTCGCCGAGATCGTGGTCGCGAACCGGACCGCGGAGCGGGCGGAGCGTCTTGCCGAGATTCTGGTTGCCTCGGGCACCGGTGTCGCTGCGCGGGCCGTGGGGATGGGGGCCGTCGCCGGTGAGCTGACACGTGTTGACGTGGTCGTCTCCTGTACGGGGGCCACCGGGCTGGTGCTGACCGGCGAGGACGTCGCCGTGGCGCTGGAGGGCCCTGCGGGGCTTTCCCCCACCCCGCCCCTTCCCGAAACCGGGGCTTCGCCCCGGACC
>NZ_JBHWBP010000210.1:0-13130 GCF_042735575.1 Streptomyces sp. NPDC059564
GGCGGGCGCGAGGGTGTAGGTCAGCGGGGGCAGGACCAGGGCGTCCAGCAGCCTCGGGAAGGCCCGGTAGTCGGCCAGGTTGCGTTCCGGTGCGGCGACGATGCGGCGCAGGGCCGGGTCGTCGTGGCCGGTGCGGTCGGCGAGGGCGTCGAGGGCGGCGTGCAGGGCCCCGTCGCGGCGTTCGAAGAAGTCCCGGAACAGGGCGGTGGCCGTCGCCGCGTCCGGGGCGCCGGTGGCGCGGGGTGCGACCCGGACGGCTTCCGGCAGGATGCGGTCGTGGCCGACGGGGTCCGGGACGGGGTGCCCGGCGAGGGCCCGCAGGAAGGTCGCGTCCGTGTAGGGCGCGACGGACGTGAGGGCCGCAGGGGCGAAGTCCCGGGTGAGCAGCTTCTCCACCAGGACGTCCTCGTCGACCCGGCCCAGGGGGCCCACGCGGCCCATGTCGAAACCGTCGTGCGTGTCGAGGGCGGTGGGGACCAGGTTCCGGCCGGGGAGCAGTTCGACGGCGGGGCCGACGGCCGCGGCCAGTACCGGGACCCCGTGGGCCAGGGCCTCCAGGACCACCCGGCCGAGGGTCTCCCGCGAGGCGGTGCTCGGGAACAGCAGCACGTCGACCGCGTCGAAGAAGGCGCCGAGTTCCTCCTGGGGGCGCACCCCCTCCATGCGCACCGCCTCGGGCGGCACGCCGTCCCGGAGCAGCGCGGCGTGCACCTCGGCGGTCTCCCAGCGGGGGTCGTTGGGCTTGCCCGCGCACACCAGGCTGACCGCGCCGCCCGACTCCCGGTGGCAGCGGGCGAACACCGACACGACCTGGTCGAAGTTCTTGGCCAGCGAGAGCGCTCCCAGATAGCCGATGCGCAGCGGTGTTCCGGGCAGCGGGAGGGGGCGTGCGGGCCTGCGCGGCAGCCGGTCGAGCATGGGGTAGGCCACGGCGGAGCCGGCGGGCGTCAACGACGGGAAGTTCCGCAGGAACAGCCGGCGCGTGTACTCGGTCGGGAAGAGTGCCAGGTCACCGTCCCTGACCAGCGGAGCGCACAGCTCCTCCTGCGCCCAGTAGCCCGACCAGAGCGCGGTGTGCGCCTCGCGGACGATCCGGAAGCGGCCGCCGTGGAGTGCGCGCCAGTGGTGGTAGAGGAAGGCGTACGGTCCCGAGCCGGCGTACACCACGTCGTCCTCGCCGAGTCCGGCGACGCAGCCCGGTCCCGAGGTCAGGTCGTGCAGGACGACGGAGCCGCGGCGGGCGAGGAGCCGCGACATCTCGCGGTGCATGAGGACCGCCCCGTCGACGATGCCCCGGGTGTCCGGGGCGCGGTAGTCATGCGTATGCAGCCGCATGGGCGGATCCCTCCGGGTTCTGCGCCAGCCGGGCGAGGCGCTCGCGCAGCAGGCCGGGGCTCATCGCGTGCAGCGGCAGCTGGTGGCGGTGGACGCGGGTGGCGATGTCCCGGCGTACGGCGTGCACCTCGACCGGGAGCAGGTGCTCCGCGCGCAGCCGTTCCCCGAAGCCGCCTCCGGCGCCGTTGTACTCGACGCTCAGGACTCGGCGGGCGCGCCCGAGGACGGCGAGGGTGGCGGGGTCGAGCCGGGGGGCGAGCGCGGCGCAGTGCAGGTGCGGCAGGCCGACGTCCCGGTTGGCGGCGGCGACGAGCACGCCCGCGTAGCCGAAGGTGACCACGGCGGCGTCGGGGGCCTCCCCGGGCGGGGTGAGCCAGACGCCGCCGTCTATGTCGGCGGAGCAGTCGAGGGCCGGGGGTTCGAACGCGGCGTCGATCATGCTGACGACGTGGGTGGTGGCCGGGTCGCGGGCGAGCCGGTCCAGGCAGGCGTGGAACTCGGCGGTGGTGACGGGCTCGTAGACGCGGGTGTGCAGCAGCAGGCCGAGCAGGTTGGTGGCGTTGTGGGCGCCGCCCCAGGCGCCCCAGCTGCGTCCGGCCAGGACGAGGAGGTTGCGGACGCTGGTGGTGGCCTCGGTGAGCATGCTCAGCGAGTCCATGTAGTACATGGCGTCGGTGGCCACGACCTTGGTGACGTGGTCGGGCAGGGACAGCGTCATGCCGACGGTGAGGGTCTCGGCGAGTCCCGTGTTCGTGTACGGGACGTGTCCGCCCAGCCCGAACCGGGCGGCCATGTCGGGGGTGAACACGGCGAGTTCGCCGTCGGCGCGTTCCCGGTGGGCGGCCAGCATGCGCCCGGCGGTCGAGGCGAACGACGGTACGGGCCGGACCGCCGGGGGCGGCTGCGCGGCGCCCGCCGGTTTGAAGCTGTGGTCGCCCTTGTGGGTGCGGCAGACGAGGGCGGCCGGGCCGGGGCGGGCGAGGAGCTCTCCGAGGGCCGCCTCGACGGCCCCGTCGTCGCGGCCGTCGACCTCCTCGACGGTCCCGAGATGGGCCGCCAGGTACGGGGTGTTGAGCGGCTTGGCCAGCGGTTCGATGCCCTTGCCGTTGGCGTCGACGACCAGGAGCAGGTTCGTCAGTCCCGCGTCGTGCGCGAAGCGCAGTGCCTCGAAGGCGGCGCCTTCGTGGAGTTCTCCGTCCCCTGCGAGGCAGACGACCTTGCGGTCCTCGCCGCGCCGGGTCAGGTCCCAGGCGAGGCTGACCGCCTGCGCGACGCCGACGCCGAGGCTGTAGCGCATGGTGGTGCGGAACCCGAGGTCGCGGTGGACGACGCCGGTCAGTCCGCCCTGGTGCAGGGTGGTGAGGGGCGCGAAGGGGAGCGAGCCGCGCACGTAGTGTTCGGCGTAGAAGGCCGGGGCGATGTGCCCGCGTCCGACGACCAGTTCGGCGGGCCCCGCGCCCTCGTCGCCCACCAGGCCGTGGGCGAAGCAGGCGCGGACCAGGGCGAGCGAGGAGAGGTTGCTCTGCAGGTTCCCGGAGCCCGCGATCTCGTGCATGCGCAGCAGGACTTCGGCGCTGTCCGTGTAGAGGCGTTCGGGGACCAGCGCGGCCACCTTCCGCAGGGCGTCCAGGAGGGGTTCGCCGTCGTGGCCGTGGAGCTCCAGTTCCGCCAGTTCCCCTTCGGTCACGCGCCGTTCGGCGTCGGTGAGGCGGGGCAGCGCCTCGCGGGCGGGTGCGGCGAAGCGCTCGTACAGGCCGTTCACCGGTCGGCTCCGCAGACCTCGTCGAGGGCCTCGCCGAGGATGCCGGTGATCTCGTCCACTTCTGCCGTGGTGGTGACGAACGCGGGGGCGAGGACCACCCAGTCGTCCTGGCCACGGATGATCAGGCCGCGGCGCAGGCAGGCCGAGGCGACCCGCTCGCCGAGGCGTTCGCCGCCGCCGGTCAGCTTGACCCCGTACAGCAGGCCCACGGCCCGGACGGTGCCGCGCCCGCCGGCGACCTCGCGGAGCCGGGCACCGGTGTGGGCGGCCAGTTCGCGGATCCGCTCCTCGTAGCCGCCCTCGCGGTACAGGGTGACGGCGGCGAGTCCGGCCGCGGCGGCCAGCGGGTTGGCGGCGTAGGTGTGGGACGGGGCGAAGGACACCGGTCCGCCGTGCTCGCCGAGCGGTTCGGCGATGCGTTCGGACATCAGTACGGCGGCCAGGGGCGCGTACCCGCCGGAGATGCCCTTGCCGACGCAGAGGATGTCGGGGGTCACGCCGAAGGTCTGGGCCGCGAAGGGCGCTCCGGTGCGGCCGAAGCCGGTGACGATCTCGTCGAAGACGAGCAGGACGTCGTGGCGGTCGCACACCTCCCGGATCCGGGCGAGGTAGTCGGCCGGCGGGATGGCCATGCCGCGCAGGTGGATGACGGGTTCCATGACGATCGCCGCCACCGAGTCGGGCCCCTCGGCCTCGATGGTCCGCTCGATCATGGCGGCGGCGAGGGCGCCCGACTTCTCCGGCGGCACGTCCCAGAAGGCCTCCAGGCAGTCCGGCGGCCACACGTGCACGACGCCCGGGAGCCCGGGCCCGAAGCGGGTGACGTCGGGCCGCCCGGTCAGGGAGAGGGAGCCGAAGGTGGCCCCGTGGTAGCCGTGGTAGTAGCTGAGGATCTTCACCTTGCCGGGGTTGCCCCGGGCATGGTGGTGCAGGCGGGCGAGGCGCATCGCGGCCTCGATGCTCTCCGAGCCGCCGTTGACCAGCTTGGCCGCCGTGATGCCCGGCGGCGCCAGGTCGACGAGGGCCTGGGCGAGGGCCAGCGCCGGGCGGTTGGTGCCGTGCAGGGGCGGGTTGAAGGGCAGGGTCCGTAACTGGTCCGTCACGGCGCTGACGATGGGCTCGCAGTCGTAGCCGAAGCAGGTCACGAAGACGCCGGAGAGGGCGTCCAGGTAGCTGCCGCCCGCGGCGTCGGAGAGGCGGATGCCCTTGCCGGATTCGAAGAGCAGCGCCTCGGACGAGTGCGGTACCTCGAAGCAGAACGCCGACAGGTCGGAGGGCCAGGACGAGAGGGGTCCGGTTGGTGTGGTGGTCACGTACGGCTCCTTCACGGAGAGGGGACGGGCAGGGTGGAGCGGGGCGCGGGCATGCCGAGGCGGCCCGTGCCGGGGGGAGATGGTCTGGGGCGGCGGGACTCGGGGGTCAGCGGGCCGCGGGGCCGGTGAGCAGCCCGTGGACGGCGAGTCTTCGCGCCGGGGACAGCAGCTCGAAGTACGCGAGCCACTGGGGGGTGAGGATGCCGCGGTCGAGGATGTCCTTGGCGATGTCCACGATGACCGGCAGCGAGTGCGCCATCAGGACGGGCATCAGCCGTTCCTCGTCGCCGGGCCGCAGCAGGCCGCGGCGGCGGCCGGAGCCCACGAAGCCGGCGAGGACGTCGCGGGCCGCGCCGGTGTCCGCGCCGCAGGCGAGCACCGCCGTGTCGGCGGTCCAGGCGAGGTCGAGCAGGCGGTCGGCGACGTGGAGGTTGTCGAAGTCGAGGACGGCCAGGACGCGGGGCGTGCCGCGCTCGGCGAGCAGGAAGTGGTGCACGTGCAGGTCGCCGTGGACGACGGCGGGCGGGGCGGCGGCTTCGGCCGGGAACGCCGCACCCTTCAACAGCGGTGCGGAGGCGGCCAGTTCACGCAGCACACGGGCGGCGGCGCGGTACCAGGGATCGCCGGCCTTCTGCTCGGCCTTGGGCAGGAGACGGTGCTCGGCGTCGTCCAGGGCGGCCGGCCAGTGCTCCTCCGCCACCATCAGCGGCAGGTGGACGGCGGCCAGCTCGTCGGCCACCGCGGAGGGCAGGCCGTCCAGCGCCGCGCGCAGGTCCAGGCCGGTGGCGACGATGGCGGCGGCCTGTTCGCGGCCGCCGCTCGCCTTCGCTCCGGGACACAGGGGCGACATCTCGCACAGGACTCCGTCGTGGCGGACGGCGGGACGGCCGTCGGCGGCCGGTACGACGGGCAGGACCGGCACCCCCTGCCGGGCGCAGTGGGCGAGGATCCGGTCCTTGAGCGGGTGGAACCGCCCGGGCCGCACGGCTTCGGAGTTCAGCTGCGCCTTGAACACGTGGTCGCCGGCGGCCGCCGCGACCCGCCACAGCCCGGCCGTATGCGTGAGCGGGGCCTCGCCCCCGACGGTCAGCGGGCTCAGCCGGGCCTCCCCCCACGCCTCGCCCCAGTGCGTGGCGAGGGCGTGGCGCACCCACTCCGCCGTTCCTGCCGGGGCGGCAAGGGTCATGGGATCTCCTGCCCTTCCTGTGACGTACGAGAAGCAAGAGGCCTATGGTCCTTTTGAGACAATTGACGTTCCTGCGGCAAATGGGCTTCCCGAGGCACTGTTCCCGAGGCGACTACGGCCTCGCTCACGATCCCCTCGAGCCCAACCGGAGCCGCCCTCAAATGGGTTGCGCGGAACCGACCGGGCACCAGCGCCCCTCCGCGACCGCCCGGGGAACCCACCCCTCCGCCCGGACCGGACACCACGCACGGGGTTCACTGCGACGGTTCCGCCGGCGACCACGGAGTCCAGGGCAGGGCCTCGCGCCAGCCCGGCCGGCCGAAGGCCCAGTCCTGAAGGACCGTGGCGACGGGTTCCACCGCGAACGGCCCGCCGTCGCTGGGCACCCAGGCCTGGAAGTGCCGGTCCGGGCCGCCCTCGCGGTATTCGACCTGGTAGCTCAGGTCGTCGTTCAGGTAGACCTGCATGTAGTACTGGTCGGCGGGTTCGAGGCCGAGGCGCTCGACGATGACGAATCGCCAGGTCAGGCTCATATCGGCCAGCAGATCGTGCAGTTGGTCCTCGGAGGGGTCGTCCCACCCCGTCCCGTCCCACTCGATCGCCCGCAGTGCTGGTGTCGGCATGCGGCCGACCCTACTCGCCGACCGCGCCGTGCCCCCGGCCACCTCGGCGGCGGACGGGGGCACGCCGAGTGCCGACGCGCGCTCGGCGACCACGTCGGAGTGGGCGCGGGCCGAGGTGACGACCTCGTCGAGCTGGAGGTGGACGGAGCGGAAGCGGGGGCCGACGACGTTCCAGTGGACCTGCTTGGCGACGAGCCAGGTCGATCAGGTCGACCAGCGCGCCTTGCAGCGCGGCCATCGACCAGAAGACGGTGCAAAATGCATGTTTTTCGGAATTCGAGGGGTCGGGAACCGTGAAGTCAGGCTGAACGGTTTCGTCGCAGAAAGGCCCCGAACGGCTGGAGCTCGGCCGGGGTGACCGCGTCGAGGGACCCGTCAACGCCGGGAGCCCGCCGTGATGCGGAAGCGCAGGCGGCAGATCACCGCGTCCGTGTCGCGGCGGACCGCGTGCGCGACGACGGAGCCCCGCTGGTTCTGCAGCAGCCGCTGCCACAGCCGGGCGGGCTCGGTCTCCGGGATGAGGACGGTGACGTGGGCGTCCGGATGCGTCTGCCCGAGCTCGCGTACGTACGCCGACACCGGGCGGCCCAGCGAACGCGCCTGCGACGACAGCTCGACCAGCTCGACGCCGGGATTCCACAACTCCCAGTCCCGGCGCAGGGCTTCGGCCGTCGCACGGTCCTCGGGCGCCGGGTGGGTCACGGTGACCGCGAGGACGTCGTCGCCCAGGGACCGGGCGGCGGTCAGCGCCTGACAGGTCAGCTTCGACAGACCGGACACGGGTACGACGACCAGTGAGCGGGACCGTCGCGGGACCTGCGGCACGGAGCCCAGCTCCAGGCGCTCCCCGATCTCGGCGTAAGCGCTGTGGATCTTCTCGAAGGCGAGCACGAGCAGGGGCAGGGCCAGGACGATCAGCCAGGCGCCCTCGGTGAACTTGGTGGCGGTCACGACGACCGCGGACACGCCGGTCAGCAGCGCGCCGAACCCGTTGAGCAGGGCCTTGCCGTGCCAGCCGGCGGGCCGTTCCCCGTACCAGTGACGGACCATGCCGACCTGGCAGATCGTGAAGCCGACGAACACTCCGATCGCGAAGAGCGGCACGAGGGTGTTGGTGTCGCCGCCGGAGAACACCAGGAGGGCGGCGGAAACCACCGCCAGCGCGAGGACGCCGTGCCGGTGGACCTGGCGGTCGGCCTTCAGGGCGAACAGGTGCGGGAGGTGGTTGTCCCGGGCGAGCAGGCTCATCAGCACGGGCAGCCCGGCGAAGGAGGTGTTCGCGGCGAGCGCGAGCAGCACCATGGTGGCGAACTGCACCACGTAGAAAGCCGCGTTGTGCCCGAAGGAGGCGTCCGCGAGCTGCGCGAGGACGGTGACGCCCTCGACGGGCTGGAGGTGGAAGCGGCCGATCAGGATGGACAGCCCGATCAGCATCACGCCGAGGAGGGCCCCGAGGGCGACCTCCGTGCGCTGTGCGCGACGGGCGGCCGGGGCGCGGAAGGAAGGCACCGCGTTGGCGACGGCTTCGACACCGGTCAGGGCCGAGCATCCCGCCGCGAAGGCCTTCAGCAGCAGGAGCGCGCCCACCGTGGTGGCGCCCTCGCCCAGCACCGAGGCGTGTCCGGCGGCGGAGGCCGTGCTGACCGGGCCGTCGCGGAACAGACCGACCGTGACCATCGCGAGGATCGACCCGACGAAGACGGCGGTGGGGACGAGGAAGGCCTTGGCCGAATCGACGACCCCGCGCAGGTTCACGGCCGTGACCAGCACCAGCACGCCGAGGCAGATCCACACCCGCTCGCCGTGCAGGCCGGGGAACGCCGAGGTCAGGGCCGCCACGCCGGCGGTCACCGAGACGGCCACGTTCAGTACGTAGTCCAGCACCAGGGAGGCCGCGGCCACCAGGCTGGTCCGCCGCCCCAGGTGCCGCTTGGCGACCGCGTACGAGCCGCCGCCGTCCGGGAACGCCGCGATGACCTGCCGGTACGAGGCCACGAGCACGGCGAGCAGCGCGGCGATGGCCAGGGTGACGGGCAGCGTGAACCCCATGCCGTAGGCGCCGGCCGCCGCCAGCACCAGCACGATCGACTCCGGCCCGTACGCCACCGAGGCCATCGCGTCCAGGGACAGTGCGGCCAGCCCCTGCACCGCGGTCAGCTTGTGCCGCTCCTCCGCGTCCGGCGCCGCGGTGGCGCCGGTATCGGGGGGTTCCTCCTGGCCCAGGCCCCGGGCGGCCGTGGTGGGTTCTCCTGCGTGTATGGCCATGTCGCCGTTCCTCCGAGTGGGCAAAGTGAGGACAGCGTCCGAAGGGCACGGCCGGAAGACCAGGGGTCTTGGCGTGATCCATACGCCCGCAGCGCCACTCTTCACGCGCTCCTGACGCCGGGGCGGGAGTCGTACGGGGTGCGTCAAGACCTCGACAGCGGCCGCGCGCCCCGCGCCGGAGGGGGTCACGCTGGTGGTGGGCGGCACGAACCCGCCGGCCCCATCGGACCCAGGACCCGGGGCCGAGGACCCGCACCGTCCCAGCTCGTCCCGTCCCGTCCCGTCCCGTCCGGACAGGAGGCACCACATGTCCGGGTACCGGCTCCACGACCGCGCGGCCCTGCTCGCGGCCCTCGTGGCCCCCTTCCTCGTGGCGCTCGCCCTCGTGCCCTTCCGCACGGGCCTCTCCGCGACCAACGAAGCCCTGATCATGGTCGTCGTGGTGGTCGCCGTCGCCGCCACGGGCACGCGGGCCGCCGGAGCGCGGGCCGCGCTCTCGGCGGCCGCCTGGTACGACTTCTTCCTGACCAGGCCCTACCAGCAGTTCGCCATCTCCGACGGCGACGAGGTCCAGACCGCGATCCTCCTGCTGGTCGTCGGACTGATCGTCTCCCAGCTGGCGGTACGCGCCCGCCGGCTCCGCACGGTCGTGGTCAACGACACCGCCTACCTGTCGGGCCTCCAGGCCACCGCCCGCCTCGCCGAGAGCGGCGGCAGCACGCAGGAAGTGGTCGAGCGCGTCCGCCGGGAGCTCGTCGGGCTGCTGGGGCTGCGGGGCTGCCGCTTCGAGTACGGCGCCCTGCTCGGTCACCTGCCCCGACTGGAGCACGACGGCGCCATCTGGCTGCGCCAGGGCACGCGGATCACGCAGTACGCCGAGTGGCCCGAGGACGAGACCGAGCTGCGCATCGTCGGCGGCGGCCACTACTACGGCCGCTTCCTCCTCGACCCGCGCCCGGGCCCCCTGCCGCCCGAGGAGGCGCGCCTCGTGGCCGTCGCGATGGCCGCACAGGCCGGGGCCGCCCTGGACACGTCCGGGCTCTCCCACTAGGGCTGACCGGGGCCGCCGACAGGCCCGGGGCGCAAGGATGGCGTTAAGAGACCCCCCGCGCCCGTATGGAGCCCGTCAAGGCGTCTTAACACCGGGGTGAAGACACGGTTGTCTCGAGATCGGCCAGCTGGCCGATTCATTACTTCCCTCTTCATCCAGGAGCTCACGGTGGCCGATCTGGCCTTCGTCGTCACCACGGTCGCGATCTTCGCGCTGGTGGCTCTCATCGCCCGGGGGGTGACCAAGCTGTGAACGTCGAAAACATCGTCGGCCTCGTCGTGGCCGTCTCCCTGCTCGGATACCTCGTCCTCGCCCTCGTGTACCCGGAGAGGTTCTGAGCACTGTCATGAGCCCCGTAACCGCTGGTGTGCTCCAGCTGCTCGCACTCCTCGCCGCGCTCGCGCTGGCCTACCGCCCCCTCGGCGACTACATGGCCCGCGTCTACTCCTCCGAGAAGCACTACGAACCGGAGAAGTGGATCTACAAGGCGATCGGCGCCGACCCCAACGCCGAGATGCGCTGGCCCGCCTACCTGCGCGGTGTCCTGGCCTTCTCCGCGGTCGGCGTCCTGTTCCTCTACGGCTTGCAGCGCCTCCAGGGCGTCCTGCCCGGCTCGCTGGGCTTCGCGTCGATCGACCCGGACCAGGCCTTCAACACGGCCGCGTCGTTCGTGGCGAACACCAACTGGCAGTCGTACGCCGGTGAGCAGGCCATGGGCCACGTGGTGCAGACCGGCGGCCTGGCGGTGCAGAACTTCGTCTCCGCCGCCGTCGGCATGGCCGTGGCAGTGGCCCTCGTACGGGGCTTCGCGCGCTCCCGGACCGGTGAGCTCGGCAACTTCTGGTCCGACCTGGTCCGCGGCACCGTCCGCATCCTGCTCCCCCTCTCCGTACTCGGCGCGCTCGTACTCGTCGCATGCGGGGCGATCCAGAACTTCTCCGGCATCCACGAGGTCGGCCAGTTCCTCGGCGGCACCCAGCAGTGGAACGGCGGCGCCGTCGCCTCGCAGGAGGTCATCAAGGAACTCGGCACGAACGGCGGCGGCTACTTCAACGCCAACTCCGCCCACCCCTTCGAGAACCCGACCCCCTTCTCGAACCTCTTCGAGATCTTCCTCATCCTCGTCATCCCGTTCGCGCTGACGCGGACGTTCGGCCGGATGGTGGGGAACCTGCGGCAGGGTTACGCGATCCTGGCGACGATGGCGGTCATCTGGCTCGGTTTCACGGCCCTGATGATGTGGACCGAATTCGCTCACCACGGCCCGGCGTTGCAGGCCGCGGGCGGGGCGATGGAGGGCAAGGAGACCCGCTTCGGCATCGGCGCCTCCTCCATCTTCTCGGTCGCCACCACCCTGACCTCGACCGGCGCGGTGAACTCCTTCCACTCGTCGTACACGGGTCTGGGCGGCGGGATCCAACTGCTGGGCATGCAGCTCGGCGAGATCGCCCCCGGCGGCGTCGGCTCCGGCCTCTACGGCATGCTGATCATGGCGATCATCGCGGTGTTCATCGCGGGCCTGATGGTCGGCCGGACCCCCGAATACCTGGGCAAGAAGATCAGCACCCGCCAGATCAAGCTCGCCGCCTGCTACATCCTCATCACCCCGGCGCTGGTGCTGTGCTTCACCGCCGCCGCGATGGCCCTGCCCACCCCGGCCCACTCCATGGCCAACGGCGGCGCGCACGGCTTCTCGGAGATCCTCTACGCCTACACCTCGGGCGCCAACAACAACGGCTCCGCGTTCGCGGGCCTGAACGCCGACACGCAGTGGTTCAACAGCACCATCGGCATCGCCATGCTGCTGGGCCGCTTCCTGCCCATGGTGTTCGTCCTCGCGCTGGCCGGCTCCCTCGCCGAACAGCAGCCCGTCCCCGAGACGGCAGGCACCCTGCGCACCGACAAGCCGCTCTACGCGGGCCTGCTGGTCGGCACGATCCTCATCATCACCGGACTCACCTACTTCCCGGCCCTGGCGCTGGGTCCGCTCGCCGAAGGGCTCGCATCATGAGCACCGCCACACCCACGAGGGCTCCGCACCAGGACGTGCCCACCGCCCACAAGCCGGGCGCCGGGCGCGTGGGCAGCGGCCTCTTCGACGCCAGGCAGCTGCTGAAGTCCTTCCCGGACGCCGTCCGCAAGCTCGACCCGCGCGTCATGATCAAGTCCCCGGTCATGTTCGTGGTCCTGGTCGGCTCGGTCGTCACCACCGGCCTGGCCCTGAAGGACCCGACCGACTGGTTCGGCTGGGCGATCACCGCCTGGCTGTGGCTCACCACGATCTTCGCGAACCTCGCGGAGGCCGTGGCCGAGGGCCGAGGCAAGGCCCAGGCCGACACCCTGCGCAAGGCCAAGACCGACTCCGTCGCCCGCCGCCTGACCCAGGACGGCAAGGGCGAGGAGCAGGTCCCGGGCACCGAGCTGAAGATCGGCGACCTGGTGGTCTGCGAGGCGGGCGACATCATCCCCGGCGACGGTGACGTCGTCGAGGGCGTCGCGTCGGTCGACGAGTCCGCCATCACGGGCGAGTCCGCCCCGGTGATCCGCGAGTCGGGCGGCGACCGCTCGGCCGTGACGGGCGGTACGAAGGTCCTCTCCGACCGGATCATCGTCAAGATCACCACCAAGCCCGGCGAGACCTTCATCGACCGCATGATCGCCCTGGTGGAGGGCGCGGCCCGGCAGAAGACGCCGAACGAGATCGCGCTGAACATCCTGCTCGCGTCCCTCACGATCGTCTTTCTGCTCGCCGTCGTCACGCTCCAGCCGTTCGCGATCTACGCGGGCGCCAAGCAGTCCATGATCGTCCTGACGGCGCTGCTGGTCTGCCTGATTCCGACCACCATCGGTGCGCTGCTCTCCGCGATCGGCATCGCAGGCATGGACCGGCTCGTCCAGCGCAACGTCCTGGCCATGTCCGGCCGCGCCGTCGAGGCCGCAGGGGACGTGTCGACGCTGCTGCTCGACAAGACCGGCACCATCACCCTCGGCAACCGCCAGGCGTCCGAGTTCGTCCCGGTCAAGGGCACGACCGAGGCGGAGCTGGCGGACGCCGCCCAGCTGTCGTCCCTCGCGGACGAGACCCCCGAGGGCCGTTCCATCGTGGTCCTCGCGAAGGAGAAGTACGGGCTGCGCGAGCGCCACCAGGGCGAGCTGTCGCAGGCCGAATGGATCGCCTTCACCGCCCAGACCCGTATGTCGGGTGTGGACGTGGACGGCAAGCGGACCCGCAAGGGCGCGGCCGGGTCCGTCATCACCTGGGTCAAGGAGCAGGGCGGCCATGTCTCCGACGACGCGGACCTCCTCGCCAACCGGATCTCCGAGGCCGGCGGCACGCCCCTCCTCGTCGCCGTCAACGACGACAAGGGCGCCCGCGTCCTCGGTGTCATCCACCTCAAGGACGTCGTCAAGGAGGGCATGCGCGAGCGGTTCGACGAGCTGCGCCGCATGGGCATCAAGACGGTCATGATCACGGGTGACAACCCGCTGACCGCGAAGGCCATCGCCGAGGAGGCCGGTGTCGACGACTTCCTCGCGGAGGCCACCCCCGAGGACAAGATGGCCCTCATCAAGCGGGAACAGGCGGGCGGCAAGC
>NZ_JBHWBP010000211.1:0-13123 GCF_042735575.1 Streptomyces sp. NPDC059564
CGCCTCCCCCGCCCGCGCCGGCTGGCCGGCCGCCGCCGGGCCCGCCACCGCCGTCGTGGCCAGCACCCCCGCCGCTCCGGCCAGCAGCCCCCGCCGTCCGATGTGCGTCATGTGACGACTCCGTTCCGCTCCGTGACATTGCTCTGCGTGCGCCCAGCATGCCCGCCCCGCCCCGCCACCGGGGTGAAGGACGGGGGTAACGTCGGGGGGCGTGGCGGGCGCCGGAACGCAGTTACCACTGCCGAGTACGGGGGACCCGCGATGGATGAGCAGCGAAAGGCACGATGTGACGGACCTCTCTACCCTCCCGACCGACATCGCACGGGTCGGCGTGGTGGGCTGCGGCCAGATGGGCGCGGGCATCGCCGAGGTGTGTGCCCGCAGCGGTCTTGAGGTGATGGTCGCCGAGACCACCGGCGAGGCCCTGGAGATCGGGCGCACCCGGCTGCACAACTCCCTGACCAAGGCCGCCGAACGCGGCAAGATCAGCGAGGAGGAGCGGGACGCCACCCTGGCCCGCCTCACTTTCACCACCGACCTCGGCGAGTTCGCCGACCGCGACCTCGTCATCGAGGCCGTCGTCGAGAACGAGCAGGTCAAGACGGAGATCTTCCAGGTCCTCGACCAGGTGATCACCCGTCCGGACGCGATCCTCGCCTCCAACACCTCCTCGATCCCGCTGGTCAAGCTGGCCGTCGCGACCTCGCGGCCGGACCAGGTCATCGGCATCCACTTCTTCAACCCGGCCCCGGTGCAGCAGCTCGTCGAGCTGATCCCGGCCCTGACCACCGGCGAGGAGACCATCAAGCGCGCCGAGGCCCTGGTGCGCGACGTGCTGGGCAAGCACGCGATCCGCGCCCAGGACCGCAGCGGCTTCGTGGTCAACGCGCTGCTCATCCCGTACCTGCTGTCCGCGATCCGGATGTTCGAATCCGGCATCGCGAGCCGCGAGGACATCGACAACGGCATGGAGCTGGGCTGCGCCCACCCGATGGGCCCGCTGAAGCTGGCGGACCTGATCGGCCTGGACACGGTCGCCTCGGTGGCCGACTCGATGTACGCCGAGTTCAAGGAGCCGCTGTACGCCGCGCCCCCGCTGCTCCAGCGGATGGTCGACGCGGGCCGCCTCGGCCGCAAGACCGGCTCGGGCTTCTACCCGTACGGCTGAGCCCCGGCAAGGGCCGAAGGCCCGCTAGCCGAGCCGCAGGTGGTGCAGCAGGAGCAGCCCGGCCGCCATGGTGGCGGCCGGGACCTCCCCCCGCGCGATCATGTCCGGTACGAGCTTCAGCGGGACCCACTCGCGCCGCGAGGACTCGAAGTCGTCCTGCGGATGCCCGGTGTACGTGGCCCCGTCCGCCCAGTACAGGTGGTGGCGGGCGTCGGTGAGGCCGTTGGAGGGCTCCACGGTCATCAGGTGGTGGAGCGGGCCGGGCCGCCAGCCCGACTCCTCCTCCATCTCCCGCGCCGCCGCCCGCTCGACGGACTCGCCGTCCTCGACCACCCCGGCGGGCAGTTCCCAGCCCCAGCTGTCGGTGATGAACCGGTGCCGCCACAGCAGCAGCACCTCGTTGGCCTCGTTGACCGCCGTCGCGACGGCGACGGGCCGCAGCCGGATCACGAAGTGGTCCAGGTGCCGGCCGTCGGGGATTTCCACGTCCGCGAGGTTCACGTCGAACCAGCGGTTCTTGTACACGGTCTGCTCACTCAGGTTCGTCCACTGCACGGCTGTGCCACCTTCCGTTCGTAGGTGACCACATGGCAGCAGCTCGGGCCCTCACAGGGGAACGCGCAGCGCCCCGTCGATGAGCTGTGCGGTCTCCTCCGCGCCCGCGCACCCGCTGGTCAGCAGCTGTTCGCGGACCGCCCGCAGCCGGTCGCGCAGCCGCAACGACTCCATCCCCTTGGCCCGTTCCGCCATTTCGGCCGCCGAGGCCACCGCCCGGTCCGCCTCCCCCTGCCGCAGCTGGATCTCGCAGAGCATCGCGAGCCGGTGCACCCGCCCCCGGTCGTGAGCGGGGGTCCCCACCGCCTCGGCGGCCTGCGCGTGCGCCGCGTCCAGGTCCCCCAGGCTCAGCAGGGCCTCCGCGACCTGTACGTTGACCAGCCCGGGCTGGACGTAGCCGGTCTCGGCGGGTTCCGCGCCGGGCAGGATCCGCTCGGCGGCCGCCTCCGCGCGGCGGATGCAGGCCAACGCGGCCAGCGGGTCGCCGAGTTGGGCGTAGGCCTTGGCCTGCATCGCGTACAGGTCGGCGGCCAGTGCCGGGGTGGTGTGCCGTCCCGCGGCGCGCAGCGCGGCCTCGGCGAAGGCCACCGCCTGCCGGTACTCCCGCAGGTGCAGCGACTGGTTGACCAGCAGCGCGATCACGTACGCGCCGAGCCCCCGGTCCCCGCTGGCCTTCGCGAGCCGCAGCGCCTGGTGGAAGTACCGCTGGGCGAGCCCGTGCGCGTCGGAGTCGTAGGCGCAGATCCCGGCGACCGCGACGAGGGACCCGGTGGCCCGGTGCAGGAGCCGGCCGACGTCGTCGGGGTAACTGCCGCGCAGCATCGGCGCGGTCTCGCTGCCCAGGAAGCGGACGATCCGGGCCCGGGTGGCCATCCCCCCGGCCCGGCGGTACATCAGCTCGTAGTGCACCCGGGCCGCCCGCAGGATCTCGATGTGCTCGGGCCCGATCCGGTGCGGGCCCGAGCGGGACACGTCGGCGTCCTCGGGCGGGTTCTCCCACTCCCACACCGGGATCACGGCCGGGGTGCCGGTGACCGCCCCGGCGGTGAGCTGCGCGGGCCGGCCCTGCTCGTCGGAGCGCCACAGGGCGGTGGCCCGGTCGACGAAGCCGCCGATGCGGGTGGCGTGCGGACTGTGCTGCCCCGGGATGCCGAGCCCGATGTCGTCGAGCCCGACGGGCCGTTGCAGCCGCCCGCCCAGCACCTCGCAGATCAGGTCGGGCACCTGGCCCCGGGGGCGCTGCCCCTTCAGCCAGCGGGAGACCGCGGTGTGTTCGTAGCGCAGGGCGAGTCCGCGGGAGCGGCCCGCATGGTTGACGTGTGCGGCGAGTCCGGCGTGGGACATGCCCGCCTCGGCGAGGAGGGCGTCGAGCAGGGCGTTGGGCTGCATGGGCCCTCCAAGGGCTCGTCGGAATTCAGGCTAGTGGCTGCGCGCCGCGCGCGGGGTCCAGTGCGCGCGATTCACACCCCGTGTGAAGCAAGTACGCGCATAAATGCGATCCGCACCCTGCCGCGGAGGGCCCCCGCGGGGTTTCACTTAAGAGCCTCGCCAAAGAGGCCGCTCGGGTCGTCGGCTCCCCCTCGTACAGTGCGACGACCCGGCACCGCGCCGCCCGCCCTGCTGTCTGCCCGACACTCCATGGCAGGCGGGCGGCGCACCACGGTTCCGCCGGGACCCGGTTGGTCGCCGGGTCCCGGACGGAGCCGGGCCGCACCCGCACCGGGCTCGTCCACCGGCCCGGTGCGGAGTGGCTCCGCCGGTCGCGCGAAGACGGCCGGGCCGGTGCGGGGCCGACCCGGCTCCGCCGCCGCGGGACACGGCCCGGGCGACCGGGGCGTACGCGGCCGCGCGCGACACGAACCGACGATTCAAGCGCGGTCGTTGCGCAGCACCAACAGGGCGACGTCGTCGACGAGTCTGCCCCGGGTGTGGCGCAGCAGCGCGGCGTGCACGCCCGCGACCAGCCGCGCGGGCGTGAGCGCCGTCTCCTCCGCGAGGACGTCGAGGACGCGGCGCAGCGGGAAGAACCGGCCCTGGCGGTCCCGGGCGTCCTCGGCGCCGTCGGTGTGCAGCACGAGGACCTCGCCGGGGCCGAGCGCCCCGCAGGGCTGCGGCCGCACGTCGGGCGGCAGGGGCACCACCCCGAGCGGCGGCAGGGTCTCCGTCCCGGCGAGCGGCCGCACCGGGGTCGGCGCCGCGGCCGTGGGGTGGAGGCGGTAGGGCCAGGGGTGGCCGCAGTTGAGGGCCGCGACCGTGCCGTCCGGGGCGATCTGGAGCAGCAGCACCGTGACGAACTCCTCCGCCACCGGGGACTCCGGCTCGGCCGGGCAGGCCGACGGGTGCTCGGAGCGGGCCCGTTCGCGCAGGTGCCGCTGGAGGGAGCGTTCCATCCGGTGCAGGACCCCGGCCAGCGCGGGTTCGTCGTACGCCGCCTCGCGGAAGGAACCCAGCACCGCGGCGGCCGCTCCCAGGGCCGGCAGCCCGTGGCCCCGTACGTCCCCGATCACCAGCCGCACCCCGTACGCCGTCGCGACGGCCTCGTACAGGTCCCCGCCCACGGCCGCGCCCCGGCTCGCCGACAGCTGGGCCGCCGACACCGCCAGTCCGTCGATCCGGCCCGGCAGCGGGCGCAGCAGGACCCGCTGGGTGGCGCCGGCGATCTCCCGCGAGCGCCGCAGCTCGGCCACCAGCCCGCGCCGGATGTGCAGGGCGCAGCCCGTGGCCAGGAGCAGGAAGGCCGCGCAGGTGGCGAGGCTCGGCCCCAGCCGCCCCGGGGAGGACAGCTCCCAGGACACCGCGGCGCCGCCCCAGGCGAGGACGCACACCCGGCGCACCAGGGGCATCTCCCCGCGCGTGATCATCCGTAGGACGCTCCCCTCCGGCTCGACGGCCGGAACGATTGTGTCGACCTCCAGACGTACCGGACACGGGTCATCAGCCTTCTCACCCGAATGAGTGAGGGGCCCCTCCGGATCACCGGAGGGGCCCCTCAGCCGGCTCTACGCGTGGGTGCTCACGCCCCGCGCAGCACCGCTCCGGTCCGCTCGCCGGCCAGGGCCACCGCCGCGTCGCGCGCGGCCGTGGACTCCTCGGCGGTCAGCGTGCGGTCGGCGGCGCGGAAGCGCAGCGCGTACGCCAGGGACTTCTTGCCCTCGCCCACCTGCTCACCGGTGAACACGTCGAACAGCCGCAGGGACTCCAGCAGTTCACCGGCGCCCTCGCGCAGCGCGGCCTCCACCTCGGAGGCCGGAACCGACCCGTCGACGATCAGTGCCACGTCCTGGGTCGCCACCGGGAAGGAGGAGATCCGGGGCGCCTGGAGGGCCTCTCCGCCGGCCGCCCCGAGGCGGTCGAGGTCGAGCTCCATGGCGCTGGTACGGGCGGGCAGGCCCATCGCCTTGACGACGCGGGGGTGCAGCTCGCCGGCGTGGCCGATGACCGTCTCCACGCCGTCCACGGTGACGGCCAGCTCGGCGCAGCGGCCCGGGTGCCAGGGGCCGTACCGGCCCTGGCGGACCACCAGTTCGGCACCGGCCTCGACGGCCAGCGCACGGGCGGCCTGGACCGCGTCGGCCCAGTCGGCCGGGCGGCCCTTGCCCCACCAGCCGGCCTGCTCGCGGGCACCGGCCAGCACGACCGCGGCGTACCGCGGCTGGGCGGGCAGGGCCGCGTTCAGGGTCGCGATCTCCTCGTCGGTGGGACGCCGGTCGACGCCCAGCCGGACGGCGACGCCCGGCTGCTCGCCGGCGCGGAAGACCGAGCCGGTCTCGAAGAGCGCCAGGTCGTGGCTGCCCCGGCTGTCGTTGCGGCGCAGCGCGCCGAGCAGACCCGGCAGCAGCGTGGTGCGCAGCGCCGGCTCCTCGTCGGAGATCGGGTTGACCAGCTTGACGACCCGGCGGGCGGCGTCGTCCGCGGGCAGCTGGAGCTGGTCGAAGACGGCCTCGCCGAGGAACGGGTAGCTCAGCGCCTCGACGTAGCCCGCGCCGGCCAGCGCGCGGCCGGCCCGGCGGTGCAGCTGCTGCCGGGCGGTCAGGCCGCGGCCGGAGGGCACCTGCGGGAGGGTGGACGGGAGGTTCCCGTAGCCCTCCAGGCGGATGACCTCTTCGGCGAGGTCGTTGGGCTCGGCGAGGTCGGGCCGCCACGAGGGGACGGTGACGACGAGCTCGTCCTGGCCGTAGACGTCGCAGCCGACCTCCTGGAGGCGGCGTACGACGGTCTCGCGGCCGTAGTCCATGCCCGCGACCCGGTCGGGGTGGTCGGCGCTCATCGCGATGGTGCGCGGGGCACCGGGGGCGGTGAGCTCGGTGACGCCGGCCTCGGCGGTGCCGCCCGCGAGCAGCACGAGCAGGTCGACGGTCCGCTGGGCGGCCGCGGCGGCGGCCTGCGGGTCGACGCCCCGCTCGAAGCGCTTGGAGGCCTCCGAGGAGAGCTTCAGGCGGCGGGCGGTGCGCGAGATCGACACGGAGTCGAAGTGCGCGGCCTCGATGACCACGTCCGTGGTGCCGGTGACGGCGCCGGTCTCGGGGTCCGTGACGGAGTCGGCGATCTCGGTGTTGGCGCCGCCCATGACGCCGGCGAGCCCGATGGGGCCGCTGTTGTCGGTGATCACCAGGTCCTCGGCGTCGAGCGTGCGCTTGACCCCGTCGAGGGTGGTGAACTTCTCGCCCTGCTCGGCACGCCGGACGCCGATCGCGCCGTCGAGGCGGGCGCGGTCGTAGGCGTGCAGCGGCTGGCCGAGTTCGAGCATCACGTAGTTGGTGACGTCGACGGCGAGCGAGATCGGGCGCATGCCCGCCTTCTGGAGGCGGCGCGTGAGCCAGATCGGGGAGCGGGCCTCGGGGTCGAGACCGGTCACGGTGCGGGCGGTGAAGCGGTCGCAGCCGGCCGGGTCGTCGATCTTGACGAGGTATCCGTAGGAGTTGGGCCCCGGGACGTCGAGCAGCGCGGGGTCGCGCAGCGGCAGACCGTACGCGGTGGCGGCCTCGCGGGCCACACCGCGCAGGGACATGCAGTAGCCGCGGTCCGGGGTGATGTCGATGTCGAGGACCTCGTCGACGAGCTGGAGCAGCTCGATCGCGTCGGTGCCGACCTCGTGCTCGTGCGGCAGCACGATGATGCCGTGCGTGCCGTCGTCGCCCATGCCCAGCTCGTCGCCGGAGCAGATCATGCCGTGCGAGGTGCGGCCGTACGTCTTGCGCGAGGCGATCGCGAAGTCGCCGGGCAGCACGGCGCCGGGCAGGACCACGACGACCTTGTCGCCGACGGAGAAGTTCCGGGCGCCGCAGACGATCTCCTGCGGCTCGCCGGTGCCGTTGGCCTGGCCGACGTCGACGGTGCAGAAGCGGATCGGCTTGCGGAAGCCCTCCAGCTCCTCGATGGTCAGCACCTGGCCGACGACGAGGGGGCCCTTGAGCCCGGCGCCGAGCTGCTCGACGGTCTCGACCTCGAGGCCGGCGTCGACGAGCTTGGCCGCCACGTCACGGCCGGTCTCACCTGCGGGGAGGTCGACGTACTCCCGCAGCCACGAAAGCGGGACCCGCATCAGATCTCCATCCCGAAGGGCCGGGTGAAACGAACGTCACCCTCGACCATGTCTCGCATGTCTTCAACGTTGTGACGGAACATCAGCATCCGCTCGATGCCGAAGCCGAAGGCGAAGCCGCTGTACTTCTCCGGGTCCACGCCGCAGGCGACGAGCACCTTCGGGTTGACCATGCCGCAGCCGCCGAGCTCGATCCAGCCCTCGCTGGAGCAGGTGCGGCAGGGGCGGTCGGGGTTGCCCACCGAGGCGCCGCGGCACACGTAGCACTGCATGTCCATCTCGGCGGACGGCTCGGTGAAGGGGAAGAAGTGCGGGCGCAGGCGCGTGGTGGTGCCCTCGCCGAACAGCTCCTGGACCATGTGGTCCATGGTGCCCTTGAGGTCCGCCATCGTCAGGCCCTCGTCCACGGCGAGCAGCTCGACCTGGTGGAAGACGGGCGTGTGCGTCGCGTCGAGCTCGTCGGTGCGGTACACCCGGCCCGGGCAGACGATGTAGACGGGGGGCTTGCGCTCCAGCAGCGAACGCGCCTGCACCGGGGAGGTGTGGGTGCGCAGCACGACGCCGGACTCGTCGCCCTCGGTGCCCTCGGGGCCCTGGACGAAGAAGGTGTCCTGCATCTGGCGCGCCGGGTGGTCCGGCGTGAAGTTGAGGGCGTCGAAGTTGAACCACTCCGCCTCGACCTCGGGGCCTTCCGCGACCTCGTAGCCCATGCCGACGAAGATGTCCGCGATGCGGTCCATCAGCGTGGTCAGGGGGTGGCGGGCGCCGGCGGGCACGCGGTCGTAGGGCAGCGTGACGTCCACCGCCTCCTCGACCAGCACCCGCTCGTCGCGCTCGGCCTCCAGCTCGACCGTGCGGGCCCCGAAGGCCTTGTTCACGGCGCCGCGGGCCTGACCCACGAGCTTGCCCGCTGTGGCCTTGGCCTGCGGCGGCAGGGCGCCGATCTCCCGGTTGGCGAGCGCCAGGGGCGAGCGGTCGCCCATGTGCGCGGTCTTCGCCTCGCGGAGCTCGTCGAGGTCGCCGGCGGACGCGAAGGCGGCGAGCGCCTCGTCCCGCATGCGCTCGATCTCTTCCGGTTTCAGTGCCTCGACCTCGACAGGGTCGTACGACTTGTTCGGTGCCGACATCTCTTCCCGTACTTCCGATGGCTTGGCTGGTGGTCCCCGTACGGCACGATCAGACCGATCGACACAGAGACACAAAGGTGCCAAAGGACGAGTCTAAGGGCCGTCGGGGGTGAAGGAGCCCGTGGGCCGCCTGGCGAGATCCTCCGCAGGGTCACTGCGTGAGGTAGGCCGGTGCGCTCACGGGCAGGATAAATCGGAATTCGGCTCCGCCGCCGGGGCCGCGGCCGACCGTGATGGTGCCGCCGTGGGCCTCCACGATGCCCTTGACGATGTACAGGCCCAGGCCGGTGCCGCCGCGCTTGCTCCCCCGCCAGAAGCGGGTGAAGACGCGGCCCATCGACTCCTCGGGGATCCCGGGGCCTTCGTCGGTCACGGTGACGGCGGTTCCCTTCTCGTGTGGCGCTACGTCGATGGTGACCGTTCCGTCACCGTGCCGCACCGCATTTTCGAGGAGGTTGCCGAGGATCTGGTCGATCTTGTCCGGATCGGCCCAGCAGTCGGGCAGGGGACGGCTCACGCGTACGAGGAACCGGTCGGGGGCCTGGCCGTTCGCGGTGAGCGCCTGGACGTGGCGGCCCACGGCGGCGGCGATGTCGACCGGCTGGCGGCGCACCTCCAGGCGGCCGGAGTCGATGCGGGAGATGTCGAGCAGCTCGGCGATGAGCCGGGTGACGCGGTTGGCGTCGGCGTCGACCGTCTCCAGCATCAGGCGCTTCTGGTCGTCGGTGAACCGCTCCCACTTGGCGAGCAGGGTGGCCGTGAAGCCCTTGACGGAGGTCAGTGGGGAGCGCAGCTCGTGCGCGACGGTCGCGATGAGCTCGGCGTGGCTGCGTTCGGTGCGGCGGCGGGCCTCCGTGCCGCGCAGGGTGACCACGAGGCGGCGCACCGGGCCGGTGGGATGGGTGCGCACGTAGCGGGCGGAGACGAGCACCTCACGGCCGCCGGGCAGCAGCAGGTTCCGCTCGGGCTGGCCGCGGCGGGTGGCGAGGCCGCCGTAGGGGTCGGTCAGGGCCCACCAGCGGCGGCCCTCGAGGTCCTCGAGCGGCAGCGCGCGGTCGATGCGGGCGCCGAGGGCCTGGCCGGGGTCGGTGGCGGTCATCCGGGCGGCGGCCCGGTTGAAGCAGATCACCCGCCCGGCGTGGTCGGCGACGACGAGGCCGTCGGGCAGCTCATCGGGATCGATCCCGAACGAAGCCCCTCCGGGGATCGCCTCGACGGGGCCCGGGGCCGTGGCGCGCGCCCGGGGGCGGGCCGAGGGGGTCGCCTGGTGCGGGACGCCGCGCAGCCCGTCGGCGGCGGGCCCGGCCGGGCCGGGGGCCGGCGCTCCGGGGGTGGCCGGGGTGCAGGCCTGGGGGGCGGGGGCGTCCCGCAGGCGCTGCTCGGCCGGCCCAGCGGCTCCGGACGAGCTGTTCGTACCGACGGTCATTTCCCCGTACCCCACATCTCCGAGTAGCGCGCAGTGGGCCCCCCGGGCGGCCACATTACTAGCTGGGGGTCACGGAGCGGCACCCTCCGGGCGCCCGCTGTGCACGCGCGGACGCGTACAGGCACACGGCGGCGGCCGTGGCGAGGTTCAGGCTCTCCGCCTTGCCGTGGATCGGGACCCGTACGACGGCGTCCGCGAGCGCCCTGGTCTCCTCGGGCAGGCCCCAGGCCTCGTTGCCGAAGACCCAGGCGGAGGGACCGCCCATGGTGCCCGCGTCCAGCTCGGCGTCGAGGTCGTCCTCACCGGCCCCGTCGGCCGCGAGGATCCGTACGCCCGCCGCCCGAAGCCCCTCCACGGCCTGCTCCACCGGCACGCCGACGGCCACCGGAAGGTGGAAGAGGGAGCCCACGGAGGCCCGTACCGACTTCGGGTTGTACAGGTCGACGGAGGCGTCGGTCAGCACCACCGCGTCGGCGCCGGCGGCGTCCGCGCAGCGCAGCACCGTGCCGGCGTTGCCGGGGTCGCGGACGTGCGCGAGGACGGCGACCAGCTTGGGCCGGGCCCCCAGGATCTCCTCGAAGGGGGAGTCCAGGAAGTGGCAGACACCGACCAGGCCCTGCGGGGTGACGGTCTGCGAGACCTCCGCCAGCACCTCGTCGGAGGCGTAGTGCACGCGCGCCCCGGCCAGCAGCGCGGCCTCGACGATGTCGGCGTAGCGCTCGGCGGCCTCGACGGTGGCGAAGAGCTCGATCAGGGTCGCGCCCTGGGCCCCGCGGTGCTCGACGGCCTCGCGCACCGCCTGCGGGCCCTCGGCGAGGAACCGGCGCTCCTTCGTGCGGAAGTTGCGCCGCGCCAGGCGCCTGGCGGCGGCCACCCGCGGGGATCGGGGGGAGATCAGCTCGTCGGCGTAACCCATGGTGTCTGCGGTTCTCTCTCGGGGTTCCGGGGCGGGCGGGCGAAAGCACACGGACCCGCAGGCGAATCGCCTGCGGGTCCGTGGGTGCCGGTCGCGTGAAGCGGGCCGGCTAAGGCTTAGGCAGCGGCCTTGGGGGCGTTGACGTCGGCCGGAAGCGCCTTCTGCGCGACCTCGACGAGCGCGGCGAAGGCGTTGGCGTCGTTGACGGCCAGCTCCGCGAGGATCTTGCGGTCCACCTCGATGTTGGCGGCCTTCAGACCCTGGATGAGGCGGTTGTACGTCATGCCGTTCTGGCGGGCAGCGGCGTTGATGCGCTGGATCCACAGCTGACGGAAGTCGCCCTTGCGCTTCTTGCGGTCGTTGAAGTTGTAGACCAGCGAGTGGGTGACCTGCTCCTTGGCCTTGCGGTACAGGCGCGAACGCTGACCGCGGTAGCCGGAGGCCGCCTCGAGGATCGCCCGGCGCTTCTTGTGGGCGTTTACTGCCCGCTTGACGCGTGCCACTTTTTAACTCCTTGTAGCGGGGCCGTGGTTGTCTTCACACGGCCCGAATTCGATGGGGTCCCGGTCTTGACGTCCCGCTCCCGGAAGGGGAGCGGAGGACGTCACTTGCCGAGAAGCTTCTTGATCTTCGCGGCGTCGCCGGGGGCCATCTCCGCGGTGCCGGTCAGGCGGCGGGTGACACGGGACGACTTGTGCTCGAGCAGGTGGCGCTTGCCGGCGCGCTCACGGAGCACCTTGCCGGAGCCGGTGATCTTGAAGCGCTTCTTGGAACCGCTGTGCGTCTTGTTCTTCGGCATAGCGCCGTTATCTCCTCGTCGGTGGCGCTCCCACCGGTCCGTACGGACCGGCTCGCGGGAGCGTCATGTTGTGTCGGTGATCCGGGACGGGCTGCCCCGGAATCAGGCCTCGGCGTTCGCCTCGTCGGCGTCGGCCTCGGTGACCTCAGCGGCCTCGGCGGCCTCGGTGGTCTCCTCCTCGACGAGGGTCTCCTCGGAAGGAGCGTCCTCGTCACCGGCGGCGACACCCTGGCGCTCGGCCTTGCGGGCGGCCTGCGCCTCGCGGGCTTCGGCCATCGCCTCGGTCTTCTTCTTGTGCGGACCGAGGACCATGATCATGTTTCGGCCGTCCTGCTTCGGGTTCGACTCGATGAACCCGAGGTCCTCGACGTCCGAAGCGAGGCGCTGCAGCAGTCGGTAGCCGAGTTCCGGCCTGGACTGCTCGCGACCACGGAACATGATCGTGATCTTGACCTTGTCGCCCTGCTTGAGGAACCGAACGACGTGACCCTTCTTGGTGTCATAGTCGTGCGGGTCGATCTTCGGCCGGAGCTTCATTTCCTTGATGACCGTGTGCGCCTGGTTCTTGCGCGCCTCACGGGCCTTCATGGCCGACTCGTACTTGAACTTGCCGTAGTCCATGAGCTTGCAGACCGGCGGGCGTGCGGACGCCGCGACCTCGACCAGGTCGAGGTCGTACTCCTGCGCCAGCTCAAGGGCCTTGGCAAGCGGCACGATGCCGACCTGCTCGCCGCTGGGACCGACGAGTCGTACCTCGGGAACGCGAATCCGGTCGTTGATGCGGGGCTCGGTGCTGATGGATCCTCCTCGGTAGCACCACACGACTGTCTGGCAGACAGTCGCTGACGTCATTTGTCGTCAGACCGACCGCGGCGGAGAATGAAAAAAGCCCCGCCGGGCACAGGCAGGGGCTCCAAAACAACCGGAGCACCGCCGCGTGCGAACCGCGGGGCGCAGACTCGGGCAGCTTTCCATCGTCCGTACGGAACGATGGATACCGCCTGACCGGATGACCTGCCTCCCCGGAGGGTGGTCAGGTGGGAGATCGGAGCCTCCACTTGTGGGCCGGGCACATACGTGTCCGGCCGGTCGAAGTACATACTAGCACCCGCGTTACAAGCCCGCCGCACGGCATATCGTGTGACGCATGACTGACGCGACGCCCTCCGATTCCCCCTCCTCCGCCCCGGACGCTCCCGACTACGACGACATGACCCGCGACATCGCGGACGTGCCCGCCGTCGAGGTCATCACCACGGTGGCCGTCCACCTGCTGAGCGCCGCCGCGGTCAACCTGGGCCTGGACAAGCCCGACTCCGAGCACAAGGACCTCGACGAGGCCCGCAAGCTGATCACCGCCCTGGCCGGGCTGGTCACCGCGAGCGCCACCGAGATCAGCTCCTTCCACGCGGCTCCGCTGCGCGACGGCCTGAAGTCGCTCCAGCTGGCCTTCCGCGAGGCCTCGATCGTCCCGGACGAGCCGGGCCAGGGGCCGGGCGAGAAGTTCACGGGCCCCGTGTACGCCTGATTCCGCTTCCGCCCCCCGCTAAAGGGGCCCCCCCCGAACTGTCGGCGGGCGCCCCTTTCGCA
>NZ_JBHWBP010000212.1:0-745 GCF_042735575.1 Streptomyces sp. NPDC059564
GGGCCGGCCGTGGGGAAGGCCGTCGGCGGGGATGCCGGTCCAGTTGATGCCCTCGATGACGATGAGCAGGTTCGGGTTGGCTTCGGCGAGGATCCGGTCGGCGGCTTCCTGGGAGGCGGCCTGCCAGTCGTGGGCGTCGCCCAGGCCCCAGTTGGGGTCGTCCCAGGTGTCGCGGCGGACCTCGTTGTAGAGGTCGGCGCCGACCACGCGCGGGTTGTCGCGGTAGCGGCGGGCGAGGAAGACCCAGTCGTCGGCCCACGCGGTGGTGGAACGGGTGCTGTTCCAGCGTTCGTTGCCGTCGAGGCCGCAGCACCAGCGGGTGGTGCCGGTGTGGTTGTTCAGGATGACGGCGAACCCGGCGTCGGTGAGGGCGCTCACGACGGCGTCGTAGACCTGGAGCGGGGTGCGGCCGCGCAGGGCGGGGTTGGCGGCGACGGCCGCGTCCGGTACGGGGGTGCCCGTGTGGAGCATCTCGTTGGAGAACGGCAGCCGGACGCTGTTGAGGCCGAGGGCGCGGAAGTCGGCGAGCAGGGTGGGCAGGGCGACCCGGTCCAGGCCCAGCGGGATGCCGTGGGAGTCCTGGCCGGCGTGGTGGGTGGCGGGGTCGTTGCGGTCGCCGGAGCCGTTCCAGGAGCCCTGGGCGCCGTCCCAGTTGCCGGAGCGCAGGCGGAAGCGGTTGCCCTGGGCGTCGACGACGTAGCGGCCGCGGGTGGAGAGCGGCGGTGTCCAGGGCGCGTCCGCCGGG
>NZ_JBHWBP010000212.1:755-13111 GCF_042735575.1 Streptomyces sp. NPDC059564
GGCGGCCCGGACCGGATCCACTGCCGCGGGGGCGCTGGCGGCCGGGGCGCTGGCGGCGGCTGCCGGGAGGGCGCCGCCCGCCACGAGCAGGACGCTCAGCACCACCCGTATGAGGCTCTTCATGTCGGCTCCCGCCGGCTCCGGCCGCCCCGGTCCGGGCGGCTGCGGCGCACAAGTTACCGGCCGGTCGCCCGACAGGGAAGGCACGACGCCGCTCCGCGGTACGGGACGGGGCGGCAGGCCGGCGCCGAACGGGGCGGCGGGCCGGCGCCGAGCCCGGTCCTCGTACCCCGGGCACGGCGCCGAGCGGGTCCTCGTACGCCAGGCCCGCCGCCCACCGGGCCGTCAACCCGGGCCAGCCCGCCGCCACCCCCGCCCGTGGGCCCGGCCCGGCGAAACGGCCCCGCGCGGGGCCGCCTGCCTCTACGGTGCCCCAAGGGGCCCGCACGGGCGTCGGAGGGCGGGGCTGATGGACGACGAAGAAGACATGCGGCTGGCGGGGTTGACCCCGGAGATCTCCCGTCGCACCCTCACGATGCTGCGCGGGCTGGCCGGGCTGGAGCCGCCGGAACAGGTGCCGGAGGAGGCCATGGTCGTCGCGGACGCGATCCTCGCCGAGCACGGCACGGACGGGCTGCGGGTGCTGGTGATGACCCTGGCCGCCTGGGCGACGGCGCAGATCGAGAACGTCGCGGAGCTCAGCCAGCGAAGCCACGAGGCCGTGCTCGACGCGATGGAGCTGGCCTGCCTGGAGGCCAACGCCGAGGAGTAGCCCCCGGGCCCGGCCGGAATGGTTTCCTCCGGTGGGATGCGGGCGACGCTCCGGAGCGGGGGCCGCACCCTCGGTGGGCGGCGGGCGACCGACCGTACCGGCCGCCCGGACCCGGGCCGCGGCATGCCGTGATCCGGACCGGGGTCGGCGACACTGGGGGGACCAGCAGGTTCGGGGGGTCGTGATCGGAGGCTGTCGTGAGCACACCTTCCCCCATCCGGATCGCCGCCGTCCTGTCCGCCGAACACCGGGGCCGGCTGATGTCCCAAGCCCGTGAGGTCAATTTCCGCGAGGGCGCGCGCCTCTTCGACGAGGGTGGCCGGGCGGATTCCTTCTGGATCGTGCGCTCCGGCACGGTGACCCTGGAGACCCCGGTGCCCGGCCGCCGGGCCGCTCCCGTCGAGAGCCTGGGACCCGGCGAGCTCGTCGGCTGGTCCTGGCTTTTCCCGCCGTACGTGTGGCAGCTGAGCGCCGAGGCGATGACCCTGGTACGGGCCTACGAGTTCGACGGGCCGACCGTGCGGATGCTCATGGACGCCGATCCCGCCTTCGGCTCGGCCGTCGGCCACTGGGTCGGGCGGGTCCTCGCGGTACGGCTCCAGCAGACCCGCACCAGGCTGATCGATCTGTACGCCCCGCGCGCGGGGGCGACCCGCTGACAGGCTCCTGAAACCGCGAATCCACCGTGCCAACCCCTTTCCAGGGGGTGTGTTCAGCCGTTTCGGCGGCCCGCTCCCCCACAGGTCACGACGGGTGGCACGGCTGCGGACTGCACTCACGCACTCACGATCGGTGACGAGAAACAGCGGTACGAACGGGCGTTCCCGCTCCGGATGGGCAAGACTCGCGTCCGTTATCCGAAACACCGAGCCGAGGAGTGTTCGAAATGCGGTCCATCACCAGGAGTCTGGGACTGGCTTCCGGAGCAATGGCGCTCACCGCCCTCACCGCGCTGGCCGGCACCGGTGCCGCTGACGCGGCTCCGTCCGGTACGCAGAGCCTGTACGCACCGTCCGCGCTCGTGATCAGCGTGACGGCCGGACCGGACGCCACGAACGGTACGGTGCTGCGCGCGGCGACACTGGTGTGCGCACCCCGCGCCGGCGGCACGCACCCCGACCCCGCCGCCGCCTGCGCCGAGTTGAAGGCGAACGGCCCCGCCCTGGACGCCCTCACCGCGCCCCGCGCGAACATCCGGTGCACCAAGGAGTGGAACCCGGTGACGGTCACCGCCGACGGCGTGTGGCAGGGGCGCCGGCTGAGCTACACCTACACGTTCGGCAACCCGTGCGGCCTGCACGCCAGCACCGGAGTGCTCTTCGGCGTCTGAGGCCGAGGCCGTCAGCCCAGTTCGAGGCTGGTGACCCCGTACAGTCCGGCCGTGTCCACCTCGGGCGCCGGGCCGGTGTACATGCGGGCGGTCTCGAAGGCCGCCGTGAGCCCGAGCCCGGCCAGCAGGGTGGCCGCGGCCGGGTTCACGTCGGGTGCGTCCACGGCCACCTCCCCTCCGGGGGCGTACCCGGCGAGCCGCCGTACGAGGGTGGCGGCGGCCTCCGGCGTGGCGGCGTAGAGCGGGCCGATCCGGGAGGCCCCGTCGCACGGGCGGACCACGCCGAGGCCCTCGATCCGGCCGTCCCGGACGGCGGCCAGGGCGGTCCTGCCGGGCAGGGCGGTCCAGGCGGAGAGGAACGCGTCGCGGGGGGCGGGGAAGAAGCGGCGGTCGTAGGCGGCGAGCCGGGCGAAGGGCAGCGAGGCCGCGTCGACGGTGTCCACCGCGCCGTCGTCCTCGCCGGGGTGCGGGGCCCCCTCGAAGCGGATGTTCGTCCAGGCGGAACGGAACCCGGACTTACGGTAGTTGTCCTGCTGCTCGACCACACCGTCGAGCCCGGTGAGCCGCCCTGCGAGGCGCTCCGTGGCGGCGTTCCACAGCCGGATGCCGTAGCCCCGGCCGCGCAGGTCGGGGCGGACGATGTAGAAGCCGATGAACCCGAACGCGTCCCCGTAGCGCACGGCGGAGACGCAGGCCACCGGCTCCCCGCCCAGCCGGCCGACGAGGAAGCCCTCCGGGTCGGCGACCGCGAAGGCGAAGCGGTCGGAGTCCCCGGGGTTCCACCCTTCGGCCTCGGCCCAGCTGCGGAGCAGTTCCATGTCGGCGGCGCTCGCGCCGGCGATCTCGAATCCCGTCATGCCCGGTGTTGTACCAGAAGGGGGGAGGCCGCCGCAGGGGCGCGGAACCGGCCGTCAGGAGGCCGGCGCGGCGGGCGGGACCGGCCTCCCCGGTGCGGATCAGCCCGCGCAGATCACGTCGTCCAGTGCGATGGGCACGGAGTCCAGACGCACGTAGGCGGTGAAGGTGTCGATCGCCCCGGAGCCCCAGGAGGTGGTGACGGTGGCCCAGCCGACGCCCGCCGCCTGGGCGACGGTCGCCGGGCCGACGCTGATGTCCTGCGGGCGGTCCTGGGCGCAGAGCAGTACGTCGGCGTCGGGGCTGTGGGCCTGCTTGTCCTTCAGCTGCTGCGAGATCCGGTGGGTCCGGTACTCGGGGGTGGGGCCGTGGTGCCCGTAGAAGGAGGTGAGGAAGCGGGTGATCTCGTCGGCGCCGTGCCGGTGGTAACGCAGCGGTCCCGGGTCGGCGAGGGCGGCCGCCGGGGAAGGGGAGGCGAGCAGGGGGAGCAGGGTCGCGGAGAGGGCGAGCAGCAGGGCGCCGGAGCGGTGGGGCATGAGCGTCATGTCCGGGTTGTAGCGGGTCGCCCGCCCCCGCCGGGTGGGGGCGCGGCGCGGGCTCACTCCGCTGGGCGCGGAGATTCACCGCAGAATCGCCCCTTCGCCCCCGCCGGCCGGCGCCGGGCCCCGCGGAATGGGGTCGCGGCGCGGGGCGGGCGCTGCGTAGGGTCGGGGCATGGGGAAGCCGCTCGTCGCAGTGTTCAGTGGGGCCGGGATGTCCACCGATTCCGGGATTCCGGACTATCGGGGGCCGCAGGGGCTGTGGCGGCGCGAGCCGGGCGCCGAGAAGCTCGTGACGTACGAGTACTACATGGCCGATCCGGAGATCCGCCGCCGCTCCTGGCTGATGCGCGCCGAGGTGTGGTCGGCGGCACCGCAGCCCAACGCGGCGCACCTGGCCGTCGCCGGACTGGAGCGCGGCGGCACTCCGGTGCGGGTGATCACGCAGAACGTGGACGGGCTGCACCAGCTCGGCGGGATGCCGGAGCGGAAGGTGTTCGAACTGCACGGCTCCGCGCGGTCGGTGGTCTGCACCCGGTGCCACGCCCGCTCCGGGCTGGACGGGGCGCTGGCCCGGGTCGCCGCCGGGGAGCCCGATCCGGCCTGTACGGACTGCGGCGGGATCCTCAAGACGGCGACCGTGATGTTCGGCGAGCGGCTCGACCCGGAGGTGCTGGCGCGGGCCGTGGCGGTGGCCAAGGGCTGTCAGGTGTTCATCGCCGTCGGTACGTCGCTCCAGGTGCAGCCCGCCGCCTCGCTCGCCGGGATGGCGGCGGAGGCGGGGGCCCGCCTGATCATCGTGAACGCCGAGGAGACCCCGTACGACGCGCTGGCCGACGAGATCGTCCGCGAGCCGATCGGGACCGCCCTGCCGGCGCTGCTGGACCGGATCGCGGCCCGGGCGTCCTGACGGGAGGCGTCAGGAGGCGTCGGCGGCGCGGCGCAGCTCCGCCACGTCGAGCTTCTTCATCTTCATCTTGGGGGCGGTGGCGCGGGCCGCGCGGCCCGGGTCCGGGTCGTTGATCAGGTCGATGACACCGGGCGGGATGACCTGCCAGGACACGCCGAACCGGTCCTTGACCCAGCCGCAGGCGACCTCCTGGCCGCCGTCCTTGGTCAGGGCGTCCCAGTAGTAGTCGCCTTCCGCCTCGTCCTCGCAGTTGACCTGGAACGAGATGGCCTCGGTGAACTGGAACTCGGGGCCGCCGTTGAGGCCGACGAAGTTCTGTCCGTTGATCTCGAACTCGACGGTCATCACCTCGCCCGCCTGGCCGGGGCTCCCCTCGGGGTAGCGGCCGATCCGGCCGAGCGTGCCGCCCTTGAACACGGACAGGTAGTAGTCGGCGGCGGCCTCCGCGTCGCCGTCGAACCACAGGCAGGTGGTGAATCCCTTGCTGGTCATGACTGCCTCCAGGCAGGTGCGTGAGGGACGGGAACCCCGTTCCTCACATACAGACCGGTCCCGCGCCCGGAACGCATCGGCGGGCGCGGGACCTGTCCGTACGTTCACCCGTTCGGGCTACATCTGGAGCATGCGGTCGACGACCCGCTCGGTGGCCCGGCCGTCGTCCAGGTCGCAGTACTCGGCGCGGAACGCCGCCCGCGCTTGCGCGTACTCGGCGCCCACCGCGTCGGCGTCGCGGACGGCCGCGATCAGGCTCGCGGAGTCCTTCAGCAGCGGGCCGGGGGCCTTGGCCTCCAGGTCGAAGGTGAAGCCGCGCAGCGTGTCCCGGTAGTGCTCCAGGTCGTACGCGAACAGCAGGATCGGCCGGTCGGTCAGCGCGAAGTCGAACAGGGCGGAGGAGTAGTCCGAGACCAGCACGTCGGCGACGAGCAGCAGGTCGGTGGTGTCGGGCCAGCGGGAGACGTCGACGACGAAGCCGTCGCGCACGCCCTCGCGGACCTGCTCCCCCACCTTGTGGTGGCCGCGCACCAGCAGGACGTGGTCCTCGCCGAGTTCGCGGCGGGCCGCGTCCAGGTCGATCCGCAGGTCGAGCTTGTAACCGCCGGACCAGCCGAGGCGGTTCTCGCGCCAGGTCGGCAGGTAGAGGACGACCTTCTTGCCCTCCGGCAGGCCGAGCCGGCGCCGCACCTCGGCGATCCGCGCGGCGTCGGGGCGCACCAGGGCGTCGGTGCGCGGGCTGCCGGACTCCACGACCGGGCCGTCGTAGCCGAGGGCCCGCTGGAGGATGGGCGTCGCGTACGAGCTCGGGGAGGCGAGCAGCGACCACTGGGCGCTGTCGTGCCGCAGGCCCTCCAGCACCTCGGGGCTCGTGTAGTAGTCGTGTGTGAAGTCGTAGCCGATCTGCTTCAGCGGCGTGCCGTGCCAGGTCTGGACGACGGTCTGGCCGGGGCGGCGGAAGAAGGGCAGCGGGACGTTGTCGTTGACGACGTAGTAGCGGGCGCGGGCCAGGACGTCCCAGGCCTCCAGGCTGCCGTACTGGACGGCGCGCGCGGTCGGCGGGACCTCGGCCCGGCCGTCGCGGACCAGCCAGACGTGCTCCAGCTTCTCGCCGCGGCGCAGCAGTTCCTCGTGGATGGCGCGGGGCGAGTCGCCGGCGCCGTTCCCCTTGAAGGTGTCGTAGACGACCATGTCCTTGACCGGCAGGGCGCGCTGGGCCGGGTAGGTCACGTCGCGGGCGACGCGCTGGGCGTGGTGGGAGCGGTCGTGCGGGCTCAGGAGCGGGTCGCAGACCAGCGCCATCCGGTCGTGGAGGCGGGCTTCGACGCGCATCCGGCGGCCGAGGACGGTGATCGGGTGCGGCCCTGAGGTGAGGACGGGCGCGACGAGCTGCACGGGCGCGCCGCGGTCGACGCCGAGCAGGCCGGCGGTGGATCCGCCCCGGCCCACCGGGCGCAGGGTGGGCCACCAGCGGCCCTGCGGGAGGGTGGTGCGGCCGGCGTAGGGCTCGGGGAGCACCGGCTCGAAGGTGGCTTCGAAGCGGTCGCCGTCGCGGGTGACGGGGTAGCTGAACTCCATGCCGTACTGGTTGTGCAGGACCAGTTCGTACGGCTCGCCGGCGGTGGAGGCGGGCGCGCGGAAGGTGCCCCCGAGGGTCAGGGTGCCCTCCCGGGCGGTGACCGTGTCGACCAGCGGCGGGGAGGCCTGGACGGAGAGGACCAGGTGGCCGCTCATGCCGCGCTTGGCGAAGACGGTGCGCTCGGCGCCGTCGCCGGGGAGGGGGGAGACCAGGCCGGTGAAGCCGCCGCGCTCGTCGTGGGCGAGCGGGTGGCGGGTGCCGTCGGCGCGGACCACGGACAGGGTCCAGGCCTGGGGGCTCCACTCGCCCGCCTGCTGCCGGCCCTCGGGTACGGCGGTGGCCAGTGCGGTCAGCGGGACGACGGCGGTGAAGGGGATGCGGCCGCCGGGGCGGGCGGCGGCGGTGGTGAGGGGGAAGGTGAGGACGTTGCCGGCGTGCTTGGCTTCCAGGGTGGCGTCCGCGCCGGCCTCGGCGGCCAGCTCTCCGGTCAGTTCCAGGGTGTCGTCGCCGGTCGCGCGGACGTCCAGGACGCGGGCGCGGACGATCTCGACCTGGACGGTGAGGACGCCGGAGACGGTCGGCAGGATGCGGACGTCGGGGGTGGCCCAGTAGGCGGGCGGGGTGAGGCCGCTGTCGTGCTCGCCGCCCTTGAGGCGGGCCCGGTGCAGGCCTCCGGCGCCGGTGACGGCGATGGAGGTGGACCATATGCCCTCGCGCCACTTGCCGCCCGACTGGAAGACGGTGGGGTCGACGACGGCGCTGAATCCGGCCCAGTCCGCGTGCCGCAGGGCGAGGTGCGGGCTGTTCACGGTGGCCATCGGGGAGGCGACGGTACGGGTGCTGACGACGGTGCGGCGGCGCTTGCCGTTCTCGCGGAAGATCAGCATCTTGCGCGAGCCGAGGCGGCTCTCCGCTCCCATGTGCCCCGGCAGCGCGTAGCCGCGCAGCAGCAGTTTGCCGTCGCTCCAGGCGGCCTGCTCCAGCCGGCTCACGACGCGGCGTTCGCGCGGGCCGAGGGTCAGCAGCTTGGCGGGGACGGGCGCCTTGAGGAAGGGGTAGTCGGCCTGCGGGCGGGCCAGCCCCTTGACCGGGACGCTGTAGGTGAAGTCCCTCTGGTGCTGCAGGAGGGCGATGAACTCTTCGACGCGGCCTTCGCGGGCCAGGTAGGCCTTGAGGCGGTCGGCGACGGTGAGGTCGCTCCAGGGCTCGGTGCCGATCTCCCGGATGAGGCCGCCGACCTCCTTGACGAAGGCGGCGCGGAAGTCGGCGCCGGCCTCGCCCACGTACTTGTAGATGAGCGGGAGTTCCTCGCTCAGCACGTTGCGGTCGTAGTCGCGCAGGTAGCGGGCGTACTTCTCGCCCTGCTTGCCGAGGAGGGCCTCGCGGACCAGGCGTACGGAGGTCACGCGGTCGGTGAGGGAGACCGGGTCGGTGGCGCGCTGGGTGATGGAGCGCTCGCCGGTCTCGCGGACCCGCCAGTGGTAGACGACGTCGTCGATCACGTCGACGCTCTTCGCGAAGTAGTGCGCGGGGATGCTGACGGGGGCGTCCTCGTAGAGGATGCCCTCCGGGTACGCGAAGCCGTGCTCTTCCCAGAAGCTGCGCCGGTAGACCTTGTTCCACGCGGTGCGGTCGGTGACCAGCGCCGGGAACTTGGAGATGTGGGTCTTCAGCCGGGTGTTAGCGAATGCGATCCGGTGGCCCCAGGACTGCTGCATGCCGACGGAGCGGAAGCGCCGCACGTTGCCGCCGGCGAAGTCGGAGCCGGTCTCGTCGAGGGCCGCGATCAGCCGCTCGTACGCGTGCGGGGGCATGGTGTCGTCACTGTCGACGAAGGCCACGTACTCGGTGCCGTCGGCGACGTGCCGGAAGCCCACGTTCCGTGCCGCGCCCAGGCCCGCGTTCTTCTGGAGGACCACCCGGAACCGTTTGTCACGCTCCGCGAAGGCCTGCGCGAGGGCGGCGCTGGTGTCCGTGGACCCGTCGTCGACGATCACGACCTCGAAGTCGTCGAACGTCTGAGCTGCGAGGGACTCCAGGCACTCGTCGAGGTAGAGCTCGACGTTGTAGACGGGGACGACGATGCTCAGGCGCGGGGGCATGGGTGGCGGGTTCTCCAGCGTTTTTACTTTGTCGATGAGTTGATGATCAGCTGATTACAGCATCTTACTCTGTAACAGGATGATAAATTCCGCCCATCGCGGACATATGCCTGGGGGCCGCCGGGGCGGACGGCAAAGAATTCAACCGCCCGCCACCGCGCCGTCGCGACCCGCACGGGCCGTCCTCAGATCTCCAGCTCGGCCTCGATCTTCTTCAGCTGGTGCCGCGCCATCGCGAGATTGGCCCTGCCGCGGTCGAGGGCCAGGTAGAGGAAGAAGCCGCTGGAGCCCCGCGCCTTCATCAGCCGGATCAGGTGGTACTGGTTGCCGAGCGTGATCAGGATGTCCTCGATCTCGTCGTTCAGGCCGAGCATCTCCATCGCGCGGACCTTGGCGCGGACCACGTCGGTGTTGCCGGCCGCGGCGACCGAGAGGTCCAGTTCCTTGCTGCCGCCGATGGTGCCGAGGGCCATGCCGCTGCCGTAGTCGACGAGGGCGGCGCCGATGGCGCCGTCGATGGTGGTGGTGGCTTCCTTGAGGGCGGTCTCGACGTTGACCATGAGGGGTTCCTCTTTCTGCTGTGGTGTGTCCCGGTACGGGACGGGCTGACGTGCTGTCGTTTGCTACGGGAGAAGTAAGGAGGGCGGCGGCCCGGCCTCAGGACGCCGGCCCGGCCTCACCGGCCGGCGGCAGCCTGCCCGGCCCGCGTCGGCCGAGGCTGTGGGCTATCAGCTCGGTGATGCGCAGGCTGGAGCGGCGGGCCTCCAGGTGGAGGCGTCCGACGTTGACGCGCGGCTCCGCGATCAGGGTCAGGACCGCCGCGTCGCCCGCGGCGTACGTGGCGACGTACCCGTGCTCACCCCGTACGAGGAGCTCCCGGAAGCCGCCCTGGCCGGTGCAGTCGCTGAGCCGCTGGGCGACGCCGAGCGCGGCGGCGGTCAGGGCGGCGACGGACTCGGCCTCGGTGGCGGCGCTGTCCTGGGCGAGCACCAGCCCGTCGGCGCTCGCGGCGAGGGCCCCGGTGAGCTGGGGGACGCGGGCCCGCAGCCGCCGGAGCTCGGCGAGTATCTCGGCTTCCGCCTCGGCGGACACCATCGCCGTGAACATGTCGGCCTTCCTCCCTTCGGGCTGCCTCCGCTCGGAACGGTCGGCTCGCAGAACCGGTCGCAGCGGGAGCCTCACAGACTTGCCTCCAGTGCGTCGCGTAACCGGCGGAGCAGAGCCACGTCCGGGGATTGGGCCTCGGTGATCCAGTCGGGCAGGGATGGGGCCGGTTCGGGGACCGGCCGGACGTACGGAGTCTCGACGAGCCCGGCGGCCGCGAGTCTTCGTACGTCGAGCAGGGTGTGGAAGGCGGGCCGGCCGAGCACCCAGGCCAGGTCCGCGGGGGTCCGTACGCCGTCGGCGTGCCCGAGCAGGATCCGCTGCCGGGCGGTGACCGTCTGGCCGGGCGCGGCTTCCCGGGGCACCACAGGCGAGATGTCCAGCAGCGGGTACGGCCACACGGCGTCGAGCAGCTCGCGGCGCCGGCTGGTCTCGCGTTCGACGGCGGCCGCCGCGACGGAGCGGACGGAGCCGATCCAGTGGGTGGCGCCGCGGCGGAACCGGGAGGGGCCGCTGCCCGGGGAGAGTGCGAAGAAGGCGGCGTCGAAGATCGCGGCGAGGTGGCAGATCTCCAGCTCGCCGCCCGCGAGGCCGCCGCTGTCCACAAGGAAGCGGGCGACCTGGCGGCGGGCGCCGGCCTCGTTCACGGCCTCGTTCCAGCGTTCGGGGGCGAGTCCGCCGCCGGTGGTGAGCAGGACGTCGAGGCCCGGGGTGGCGGGGCTCTCGGCGTGCACGATGCGGCCGTCCTCCAGGAAGAGGGTGCCGCGGTCGCGGAGCAGGGCGCCGGTGGCGCGTTCGGCGGCGAGGCGGGTGAGCAGCGGGGAGACTGCGGTGGTCATCTGAGCACGAGTCCTTCGGCCAGTGCGCGGAGTCTGTGGCGGGCGAGGGCGAGGTTGCCGTCGGTCCGGTCCAGCCACAGGTGGAGGAAGACGCTGCTGTCGAAGCTCGTCTCGACGAAACGGAGCACGTGGTAGCCGGTGCGCGTGGTGACGATGAGGTCCTCGACGGGCGGTCCGGAGGCGGGGGGTCCGCCGACGGAGCCCGGTTCGCCCGGGGCGGGTGCGAAGGATTCGTACTCGGCGGCCGCCCGGGCCAGTTCGGCGGTCTCGGCGGCGGTGGTCTCGTGGTCGCCGACGGGCGAGTCCCCGGCGGTGCCGAGGGCCAGTCCGCTGCTCCAGTCGACCAGCGCGGCCCCGCGCGCACCAGGCAGGGCCATGGCTTCGAGCAGGCATTCGTCGATCCCGGGCACGCGGGCTCCCCTCCCGGCCGCACGTGCTGTGTGCACGGTCGTGCGGCGCGACAAGAAGGGAACTTACTCAAGTTCCACTCTGCGAAAGGGCGTTCTGGCATTTTCCGCTGGAACATGCGCGGTAGCGCGTGACAGCTTGGCCGGAACCCGTCCGTTTCTGATCAAGAACGTGATCAAGAACGTGATCGGCGAGCGTACGGGCCGCGAGTCAGGCGGCGGGGGGCCCCGGAAGCAGACGCTCCACCATCACCCCGAGGAGACGGTCCACCGGGTGGGCGTCCGCCAGCGTGGGCAGGGTGAGGTCGTCCAGGTGCAGGCCGAGCATCGCGAAGTAGAGGAGCAGCACGCCGTCCCGGTCCCCCGGCAGGCCCGCGTCCAGGTGCCCGGCGATGTTCGCCTCCAGCTCCGCGCCCAGGAACCGCGCCAGCTCCACCTGGAGTTCGGGCCGGCGGGTGGCCTCCAGCCGCAGCTCCAGCACGGCGATGTGCACGCTGCGTTCGCGGCGCATCCGTTCCAGCAGGCGGCGGAGCAGCGTCTCGGTGTCGAGCGGGCCTTCGAGGTCGGCCGGGTCGGGGGTGAGCCGTTCGCGGGTGCGGTGCAGGATCTGCACCAGCAGCTGGCCGCGGTGCGCGAAGTAGTTGGAGGCGGTCCCGGTGGGGACCCCGGCCTCCTTGTCCACGGCGCGCAGGGTCAGGCCCCGTGAGCCCTCGCGCGCCAGGACTTCGATGGCGGCGTCGAGCAGGGCGGCTCGGCGTTCCGGATTCTGGCGCATGGAGGATCCCGGGGGTGCGGTGGATGCCGTCCGGTGGTGCCATTCGGCGGGCCGTTCGGCGGGGCCGTCCGAAAGTACTGCATGCGCAGTGCTCAGCGCACACTCGAGGACCTTCGCGCCCCGGGCCCTCCCCACCGGCCCCCCGCCCGTGTCACCCTGCCCGTCATGGAGCGGATCATCGAGGAGATACGCGAGGACCTGAACCGCCGGATCGCCATCGCGGCGGACCGGCTCACCGACCGGACGCTGACCGAGGATCCCGCCTACGCCGCCCTCCTGGGGCGGGCCGAACTGCGCGAGCGGATCCACCTCACCCTGAGCCAGGCCGTCGAGGGGCTGGTCCGCAGCTCCCGGGGGCTGCCGGCCGAGCTGGCCGACGCCCGGGCCACCGGCGCCCTGCGCGCCGGCCAGGGGGTGCCGCTCGCCTCCTTGCGGCGGACCTACCGGTACGGAGGGCGGCTGCTGTGGCAGTCCCTCACCGAGGCGGTGGCCGCGCACGACCGGGCGGAGCTGCCGCGGCTGCTGCCGGGGGCGGTCGTGCTGTGGGACGTACTGGACCAGATGGCGGACGCCGCGTCGGAGGCGTACCTGCGGGCGGAGGCCGAGCGGGGCGAGCGCGACCGGGAGCTGCGCGCGGCCCTGCTGGACACCC
>NZ_JBHWBP010000213.1:0-13051 GCF_042735575.1 Streptomyces sp. NPDC059564
CCGCCGTCGGCGTCCCAGTTGCCGGGCGACATTGCGTCGCCGCCGTCGCCGCCGGCGGCGATGACGGTGCCCTGGGCGGTGATGTTGCCGTCGTTGCCGATGCCGCCAGCGCCGCCGTCTCCCCTGCGCATTCCTCCCTCGCCTCCACCGCCGCCGAGGACGGTGATGGTGTCGATGCCGCCTCCGCCGATGATGGTCCGGTTGTTGCCGTCCCCGCCCTTCCCCCCGTTATGGGTCAAGGCTCCGCTGTCGCCGGCACCGCCCCTGACGAAGATGTGGTCGTCGCCGGGGCCGCCGTCGATGGTCCCGTCGTTGCCGATCTGTCCGTTGCCACCCATGGTGCCCGACGCGGTCTCTCCCTCGACGAAGATGGTGTCGTTCCCGGCCCCGGCCTCAATGGAAACGCCGCGGACGACGCCTTCGTAGCAGCGGATGGTGTCGTCACCGCTGGTGCCGCTGATCATCGACCCCGACACGCGGACGGAGTTGACGATGCAGCTGATCTCCGCGGCCGACGCCTGGCCGGGAAAAACAATGACCAGGCCGCATGCGGAAGCCAAAGCGGCGGTGGCGGAAAGCGCGGCCCTCCACGACACAGAGCCGACGGACGGACGGACGGCGTACGGGCGATCATCACTCCCCCTGCGAGCGTCCGCCTACTCCGGCGACGGGCACACTGGCCGAAGAAGATCGGTTCCCTGGCCGCGTGGACCGGCACAGGACCGGGACGAGCGCGGCGCTGACCGTCGAGCTGGACCGCGGTCTCGCCTTGGTGATCACATCGGGTGGTGGAGGGCCGCCTCGCGGGGTGGCCCTCCACCGTTCCGTGCCCGTCGGCCGATGACCGACACGACAGGCCGACGACCCAGGGAATCCGGCCCATGGGTAAGAGCCTGGTCGAAGATGGCCTCCGCTCCGGGCAGGTGTGGTCGTTCTCAAGCTCTGCGGTGCATCGGGCGTACGTCGCTGCGCGCTGTTCTTGCATGCCGACGTCGGACAGGACCGTAGGCGCCCTCTGCGGCAGCACCCACAGGGCTTCACCCCGTCCCTGTTCCGAGGTGGCGGTCTCGCGATTCTTCAGGTGGCGCTTCGCCGGTTCCCTTGATGCTTCGGCGAAAGGGGAACCACCAGTTGAACCGGCCCAACAGAACCATGAGGGCAGGCACGAGGAGCAGCCGGACGATGGTGGCGTCGATGAAGACCGCGACCGCGATGCTGATCCCGACTGCTTTGAGAACTACGAGTCGGGAGGCCGTCAATGCGGACATGACGACGATGACGATCAGAGCGGACGCGGTGAACAGGCGGGCGGTGTGCTGGATGCCGCGGGCGACGGCTTCGCGAGTCGGCACTCCGTGGGCGTGCTCCTCCACGGTCCTCGCCAACAGCAGGACCTCGTAGTCCATGGAGAGGCCGAACGCGACGCACAGGATGAGAACGGGGGCGATCGTGTCGGTCACGCCGGTGACTTCCCCGATCCCCAGCCAGCTGCGCAGGTGGCCTTCCTGAAAGATCAGGACCATCACTCCCAATGTGGCACCGAGGCTGAGGGCATTGGTGAGGAGCGCTTTGACGGGCAGGGCGATGCTGCGGGTGTACCAGCCGATGAGTGCCAGGGTGGTGATCGCGATGAGGATCAGGGCTGTGATCAGGTGTTCGCGGATCGCGTCCTGGAGGTCGGCAAGCCATGCTTGAGCGCCGCCCACGAGGACCGGTACGGGCGAAGGGGTGGCGCGAACGGCCCGTACGACGTCTGCGCCCTCGGACGTTTCGGGACCCACGTCAGTGATCAATCGCGCCCACACCCCGGCTGGTGAAGCGTAGGGGCTCCCTGAAGGGGGTGCTTGGACGCGGGCGCCCCGTCGGTAGCTGCCGGTGGCCGTCTCCACTCGGTCGACGTGAGGGAGGCTGCTCAGGCCGCGGGCGTACGCGTCGAGAGCCGAGGTGTCACGGGGAAGCCGGACCGTGGGCAGAACGACCTGTACGGGGTTGAGTGCCGCGCGGTCGAAGTCCTGGCGCAACGCTGCGGTCGCCTGGTGCACGGGGGCGGTCGAAGGCAGGGCCCGGTCGTCGAAGGCTCCGAACTTCGCGCTGGCCAGAGGAAGGACCAGGGCCCCAAGCAGGGCGCCGAGGATGAGCGCCACAGGCAGGGGCCGGTTCATCACCCTGTGCGCGAGGCGGTACCAGGCGTTGGATGTTGCGGTACTTCGGCCGGGGCGTTGCGTGATGCGGCGGCCGAGGAGAAGGAGTGCGGCCGGCAGGGCGAGGAGGGAGAGGGCCATGCCGATGGCGACGGCACAGATGCCGCCGTACGCGATGGAGCGGAGCATCGCGAGGGGGAAGACCAGCAGAGCGGCCAGGCCGGCGATGACCGTCAGGGCCGAGCAGACGACCGTACGGCCGGCGGTGCGCCAGGTGATGAGGAGTGCCCGGTATCGGTGGTCGGGTCCGTCGGCGGTGAGTTCTTCCCGGTAGCGCGTGATGATGATCAGACTGAAGTCGACGGCCAGGGCGAAACCCAGGGCGGCGGTGAGATTCAGCGCGATGACGTGCACGGGTGTGAAACGGGCCAACACCACGAGCAGGGCGGTGCCTGCCGCGACGGTCGAGCACCCGGTGAGCAGGGCCAGGGCGGCCGGAACGAAGCCCGCGAAGACCAGCACGAGGACGGCTGCGGTCACCGGTGCGGCGAGGAGCTCGGTCCGCATGAGATCGGCGCGGCTTTGGTCTTCGATCGCGAGCCCGACCGCGACGGGGCCGGCAGCTTGGACGTCGAGGGGCCCATGGTGGCCGGTGAGCGCGTCGAGGACGGGTTGGAGATCTTCGCGGAGGGTGTCCTCGGTGGTCGTCAGGCGCAGGTGGATCAGGGTGGTGCGACCGTTGCTGCCTCGGAGCGCAGGGGGGTGTCGGGGCCAGTACGAGTCGACTGCGACGACCTTGTCGAACTGTCGCGCCCGCTGGGTCAGGCGTGTTCCGGCGAGGTCCGCTTCGATGCTGTCCACCGATTCCGTCGTGGTCGCCACGAGTGTCACGGTAGGGCTGCCGGCGCGAAAGGCCGAGGACAGAAGGTACTCGGCGCGGACCGACTCGGAATCCACTGTCGCCGTGCCGGCGTGGGTCAGGCGCTGGGTACCGGACAGAGCGGTGGCCAGCGCGAGGAACACCGCGAGGCAGGTCAACGTCAGGACGGCGACCGGATGACGCAGCACTTGCGAGGCGATTGCGTCCACGACGCTTGTGCGAGGCGGGTCGGTCGCCGGGAGCCCGTGTGGGCGTCGAGCGGGTGGCGTGTGCCGCTCAGGTCCGTGGGATCGGGAGGTGCCCGCGAGGCCACGGCGGGTGGGTTGCGGGGCGGTCATCTTCTCGTCTCGTGCGTGCGGGTCGGCGCAGGCGGAGCGGATCGGCGGCGGCATCGTGTCCGGGGCGGTGCGGGCTGAAGGGGGCGTCGCTCCCTTCAGCCCGCTCACCCCCGGACCGGGACGTGCCGCGGTCCGCGTGCGGTCACGGCTATGCGGTGATGACCGATGCGAGGACCTTCTCGACGGCATCCGCCCCCGTGGCCGCCCCGCCCGCTTCCTCGATCGCCTGCCTCAGCGCCGCAACGCCGCGAGTGATCTCCGGATCGGTGGTGACGGTGTCGACCGCGTCGCGGAGAGCCTTTGGTGTGGCTTCCTCGCGGGGCAGGTGCCGGCCGAGTGAGAGGTGCTCCACTTGGCGGGCGTTGACCAGCTGTTCCGACATCTGCGGGACCACCACGAGAGGGACGCCATGGGCCAGTGCCTCCATCACACTGCCCATGCCACCGTGCGTGACGAACGCCGCGGCGTGGGAGAGCACGTCGAGTTGCGGCACTCGTCGCATGATCTCCATGGAGGCGGGAACGGAGGCGAAGCCGGCGGGATCGACGCTGTTGCCGACGGCCATCACGACGTGCCAGTGCGAGTCGGCGAACGCGTCCACGCACGCCTGGTAGAACTCGGGACGGCGCGTGAACTGGGTACCGAGAGAAACCAGAAGTACGGGACGTCCGTCTGCGGGCGGAGTCCAGCTGCCCTGGTAGGAACGGTCGGTCAGGCCAGGGCCCGCATAGGTGACGGCCCGGGCGGTGACGGCGTCGGGCTTGCGCTGGAAGGCACGCGGCAGGAACGCCACGGCGTGCTCCGGTTCGAGGAGAAGCTCCTCCAGGGTCATGTTCAGGCCGTGTGCCGTGAGCAGCCCCCTGGCCTCATCGAGCTCCGGAACGTGGGTCAGGTCGGGTACCCCGTACATCTCCGGCAGGACACCTTCGTACGGCAGGTGCGAGGGAGACAGCCTGATGGCCGGGACCTGCCAGTACGCGGCGAGAAGACCACCCGCTGCGGCGGACACGTCGTACAGCACCACATCCGGGATGTCCTCGGCGAAGGCGACCGCGAGTTCGGGCAGCGCGCTGAGCACCTGCCGGAAGGCGAGAATGGCTCCGGCGACCAGATCCTCCGGGGGCTCCACCTCGGTGTCGGTGGGCCGGTAGGCGACGAGCGTCGCGCCGACCGCCTCCACCTGTGTCCTGAAGTCGTCGGTGAGGGCGTAGCTCACACGGTGGCCACGTGCCACCAGCTCGGCCACCAGGCCCAGTGTCGGGTTGACGTGGCCTGGTTGGGGCACGTTGAACACCGCGATGTGCTTGCGCTCTGAGGTGAGCGGCCCGGGGGTGGGCACATCGGTGGACGAGGACGAGTTCATCGGTGACTCCAAGCGCGGCGACGGTGGTGGACGGAGCGGAAGCGGTGCCCGGCTCAGCGCCCCATCGATGCCTTGGACCCGGTCATCGCCGGTCCAGGACTGTCGGTGGGCTGCGCCGGACGTGGAATGGTGACGGGGAGGGCGGTGAAGGTTCTGAGGTTGAGTCCGGACGGTCTGGTGGCGGGACCGTCCGTGCGCAGAGAGGGGAAGCGGCGTGCCAGTTCCGGTAGGAATTCGTTGGCGTTGAGCCGGGCAAGCGCCGCCCCGAGGCAATAGTGGGCCCCGGCGCCGAAAGCCAGGTTGCGTTGCGGGCGGCGCCGAAAGTCGAGAGCGCCGGGGGAGGGAAAGTGTGCGGGGTCGCGGTTGGCCGCCGCGATCAACGCGTGAACCAGTGTGCCGGCGGGCACCGCAAAGCCCGCCAGGCTCGTGTCCTCGGCCGGGACGCGGACCACGTTCTGTACGGAGGGATCCCATCGGATGAGTTCCTCGACGGCCTGCGGGACGGCCTCGGGGTGTGCGGCCAGCCAGCGCCCCTGCTCGGGATGCTGCTCCAGAGCCTGGACAGCGGTGGCGAAGAGGGACGAGGTCGTCTCGACGCCGGCGCCGAGGAGGAAGACGATGTGCGAAGCGAATTCGTCCATGTCGACCGGCTCCGAGCCGGGGCACCCAGTGGCGGCCCACCGGGAGAGCAGACCTTGCCCGGCACGGCGGGTGCCGTCCTTGAGGAGGGCCAGGACGTAGGCGTGGAACTCCGCGGCCGCGGCTTCGGCAGCGGTGACCTGGGAGGGCGTGGCGAAGGGTTCGGTCAGCGGAGCGGTCTGCGTGCTGTACTGAGCGATGAGTGTCCGGTCCGTGTCCGGCAACCCCAGTACGGCGCACATCAAGGCAGTGGGCAGTGCGCGGGCCACGATGTCGACGAACTCCGCTCGGCCGTGCTGGTCCACCTCTCTGGCGAGGGCGTCGAGGTGGGTGCGTACGAGTTCGCGCACCATGGGCTGGAGACGGACCAGGGCGGCGGGAGTGAAGGGTCCTGACAGCAGTCGGCGCGCGGCGCCGTGCTGCGGACCGTTGAGACGCGGCAGGGTGCGCATGAGCCTGGAGGTCACATACCCGGAGGCGAGACCGCGCGCCGTGCGCCACTCCTCGTCGGGCACCTGCCAGTTCCGGTCGGTGAGGACGTGCAGGCATTCGCCGTAGCCGGTGACCACCAGTGCGTAGGGGCCCAGGCTGACGACCGGTCCGGGACTGCGGATCTCCTCGAAGAGCGGGAAGGGATCCTCACGGCCCCGGCGGGAGTGCAGCCTCCGGATCACCCCGAGTGGCGCGGCCGGCGGAACGGTGGCGACAGCCATGATCGGTCTACTCCTTTGCGGGCCTATGGAGTGCGGAAGGCGAGGACTACGTTGTGACCGCCGAAGCCGAAGGAATTCGATACCGCGGCTCCGATGCGCCGGTGCAAGGCCGTCTTCGAGACGAGGTTGACGTCCAGGCCGGGGCCGGGACTCTCCAGGTTCGCCGTGGGCGGAACGGTGGACTGCTGGATCGCCAGAACGGTCAGTGCCGCTTCCACGGCGCCTGCCGCGCCGAGCAAGTGTCCCAGCACGCCTTTGGTCGAAGTGACGACCGGACCGTGGGGCAACACTCGGCGGATCGCGTCGGCTTCGATCTGATCGTTCAGGACGGTCGACGTGCCGTGGGCATTGACGTGGTCGACGTCTCCGCTGGCGAGGTCGGCATCCAGCAGCGCGGCCAGGAGCGCCTGTTGGGCACCTGCGCCCTCGGGGTGCGGGGCTGTGGGGTGGTGGGCGTCGCTGGCCGAGCCGCAGCCCGCCAGGAGCGCTCGGGGGCGTCGGCCACGGGCAGCGGCGTGCTCCGCTCGCTCGAGGACCAGCACCGCTGCGCCTTCGGCCATCACGAAGCCGTCCCGGTCGGAATCGAAGGGCCGCGAGGCGGACGCCGGCTCGGCACAACGGCGGGAGAGAGCACCCAAATTCGCGAACGCGGCGACCGTGAGCGGCGTACTCGCCGCCTCCGCTCCACCAGCAATCACGATGTCGCACTGGCCGGAGGTGAGCAGGTCCTTGGCGGCCGCGACTGCCGTCGCACCGGACGCACAGGCCGTCGACACCGCAAAGCTCGGCCCGCGCGCCTTGCAGGCCAGCGCTACCTCTCCGGCCGCGGAGTTGGGCGTCAGTTTCGGGATCATCACAGAAGAGACGCTCTGCGGTCCCTGCGTCAGGAACCTGGCGTGCTGGGCCTCCCAGGTGGCGACGCCCCCCATGCCGGATCCGATCACCACACCGACGCGGGTGGCGTCCCAGTCCTCGGCGCTCAGACCGGCATCCGCCAGCGCTTCGTACGCGGCCGCCACCGCGAACTGGGCGAATCGGTCCAGCCGGTAGAGATTGCGCCGGCCCACCACGCTGGTGTCGAATGCGGCCACGGGCGCACAGAAGTCGACAGGCAGACCTGCCAACGCGGGGTCGGTCACGGCAACGGTGGAACCTCCCGCACACACTCTGCGCCAGGTCTCGTCCACCCCCGCTCCCGCTGGGGTGACCATGCCCAGGCCGGTCACGGCGATGTCCACCGTGGTCACAGGCCGGCCTGCAGGACGGATGCCCGCTTGCCGTCGACGATGTCGGCCAACTCGCCCAGCGTCGTTCCCTTGCCCACTTCCTCACTGGTGACGGTGACGACGAACTGCTCCTGCACCATGACGGCGAGTTCCGCCAACGCCAGGGAGTCCAGCTCAAGGCCGCTCAGGGTGGCATCGGCGCTGATCAGCTCCGGCTCGACCTGGAACGTGCTCTCGAGAATGCCTACCAGCGTGTCGTAGACCTTGCCCGCCATGGGATTCTTCCTTCCAGAACCGGCGCCGAACCCGAGGCCGGGGACCGTGTGCATCGCACCCTCGTCGTGACGACGGGACACTTCTCCGCGATCAACGAGACGCTCCCGCCGAGGTAACGTTCAGTCACGAGATAGACGTGATCCATTGCGACCCCCCACCCGCGGCGCAACCTTCCATGTGATGGCCAGCCTCGTCGCTGTTCATCCATTCGGGTCAGGACAGATGGACGGCTCTGGCGCCTGCTGCTACAAAAACCCTGCGTTCTGGCTGCTCACGGCATGCCTCAACCGTAACCGTCCGACCCCGAAGGGCATGTGCCCGCCTCCCCGCGCTGGCCCCGAACAACACTTCGCCGACCACGAGAAGCGGACCGATTGATGCAGCAACTCGATGTCATTCCGCACACGATCCGTCACCAACACATCGACTTCCACGTCGAGATCCGCACCAGCGCGTCACCCACCATCGCGCCCGTCCTGGCCGTTCGCGCACTCGCTGAACGAGAGGCAGCGATCGGCCCCCAGACCAAGGCCCTACTGCCGCTGGCCGACATCGTGTCCGTGCGCATCGGCGGAGTATCCGCTCCCGGAAAGCTGCCTCCGGGCAGTCGACTGTCCGATCTGGCAGACGGACTCGCCGGGGTACTGGACGAACTCGGTCTGCCCCGGGTGAACATCTGCGGCACCTCCCATGGCGGGGAGATCGCCTACCAACTCGCCCTGCGCCACCCAGACCGCACTGAACGCGTCGTCCTGACCGGTGTCGCCGCACGCCCTCCCGCCCTGCCGCGTGGCACCGATCCGGCGGGTCTGTCGGCCTTGATGCGAAGCCCGGCGCGGCGCGAGGTGACGCGCGAGATCATCGCCCGCTTGCTGTGCCTCAACCCCGCCCGTCCGGTACGAGGCCGGGCGACCATGGAGTGGGTCCTCAACGACATGCTCGCCACGGCCGACGAGGGCCAGATCGGCATGTGGAGGCGCTGCCTGGAGCTTCTTTACGCAGCGTCCCAACCGAGCGGCCTGCAGCCTCCCCTGCTCGCGGTGACCGGGGAACACGACGTCGCCAGCCCGACAACGGAGTGCCGTGCACTGGCGGCCATGTCGTCCCAAGCGGTGTTCGCCACCATCGCGGAAGCCGACCACTGGGTCTTCCTCACCCGTTCCCACGAACTGCTCGACCTCACCCGCAGGTTCCTCCTCGACGAACCCCTTGAAGGCCTGCCCTACGTCGCCGCCCTCGAACGGTTCAACCGACAGGTGTCGGCTCAGCGCTCACGCTGAGCAACTGGATCACGTCAGCAATCGGCAGGCTGGGTCCGGTCGGCAGCAGCCGGCCGAGGCTCGCTCGTTCGTGGCTGCACGTCGGCCCTGCGAGGAGAAGTGCGGATCGCCGGTGCGGTGCGGCACAACGACAGCCCACCGCTCGCGCAGCCCCCTCTCCCGAACGCCGCAGACCGAGATCTCGGTGGGTGTGGGTGGATGGTCAGGCCGGTGTGGGCGAGGAAGGGCCATGGCAGTGGTGGGTTGTGGTTGATGCGGTGGATGCCTTGCTCGGTGGCGTCGGCGACGTCGGCGAGGTGGACGCCGGCGAGGTTGGCGAGTGCTCACCGGGCACGAACCCGCCACCGGAGTGACCAGAGCGGGGCGGCTGCCCAGGTACGGTCCCCCGCAGCAGATTCACCAGCACGCTCAGCCGCCCCCGACCCCTACCGCGTCTCCCGCTGCAACCCGACAGGGTGCGGCTCCCGGTCGTCGCGGTTCGGCAGGCGTGGGTGCCGTCAGCAGCCTCCCCAAAACACCGCCTCCGTGAGTACTGAAGTTGCCTTCGAGTCCACTCGAGGGTGTTGGCTAGTGAGAGAAACACCGCTACGTGCTGACCGTACGGATGACGAGTTTCCTCGAGGAGCAATCATGACGCAGAAGATCTGGTTCATCACCGGCGCCTCGCGCGGCTTCGGCAGGGAGTGGGCAACCGCCGCCCTCGAACGCGGCGATTCGGTGGCCGCGACCGCGCGCGACCTCTCCACGCTGGGCGACCTTCGCGACAAGTACGGAGAACGACTGCTGCCCCTGCGTCTCGACGTGACGGACCGTGACGCGGACTTCGCCGCCGTGCGACAGGCGCACGAGCGGTTCGGGCGCCTCGACGTGGTGGTCAACAACGCCGGTTACGGGCACTTCGGCATGGTCGAGGAACTCACCGAGGCCGAGGCGCGCGCGCAACTGGAGACCAACTTGTTCGGCGCCCTGTGGATCACGCAGGCGGCGCTGCCGTTCCTGCGCGAGCAGGGCAGCGGCCACATTCTCCAGGTCTCCTCCATCGGAGGCATCAGCGCCTTCCCGATGGTCGGGATCTACCACGCGTCGAAGTGGGCGCTCGAAGGCATGAGCCAGGCGCTGGCCCAGGAAGTGGCGCCGTTCGGCATCAAGGTCACGCTGATCGAGCCAGGTGGGTTCGCCACCGACTGGGCGGGTTCCTCGTCGAGCACGTCCGAGCCCTTGCCCGCGTACGCCGACTTCCACCAGGAGGTGCAGGAGCAGCGCCGCAAGCGCGTCGGCACGCCGGGCGATCCGACGGCGTCCGCCGCGGCCGTGCTGAAGATCGTCGACGCCGACGAGCCGCCGCTGCGCTGCTTCTTCGGTTCGGCGCCGCTGGGCATGGCCAAGGCCGACTACGAGCAGCGTCTCGCTGTGTGGGAGAAGTGGCAGCCCGTGGCAGAGCTGGCGCAGGGCTGAACCGGGGCGGGAGACCCGGCGCACGGAGCGGGCAGCCGTGCGCGGAAAGAAGCCCGTGCGCGAAGAAGGGGGCCGGCCGGAGTGCGGTCGGCCCCTTCTGGGGTGCCACTCCATCACCGGTCCGGCGCTGCCGCCGTGCCGCGCACGCGGGACGGCCAGGACAGCTCACGCCGGCACCGGCCACCGGCCGGAGGCGCTCTGCACGGTCACATCCGTAGGCGCCCTCCCCCAGTCCGGTCAGCGTCTCGGCATCGGCCTCCGCCAACCATCCGAGACAGGTGGTCCCTCCCCTCCGCGCCGTCCGCCAGGAGGAGCCGTGGACCGTCGAACCCGACCGTCGGGGTGCGCCTCCCCTTCCCGGGTGCGCCGTGGCCACGGGCGGGGTCGCGGGGACCCGGAGCTCGCTGTGCGCGAGGAGCCAGGCCACCACCGCGCTGGTCGAACACCGGGCTCGTCCGCGTTCCACCCGCCGGGCCGGGAAGCCGGGCAGGTTCCTGCGCCGGGACGTGACGGCCGGCCGGCTCGCCCCGTCGATCCGGCTGACCGCCGCCAGTCCACCTCCGCCGTGGTGACCCCGACCGGACCCAAGGTTCAGTACGGTGTGGGGCTTCCGGTCGAGAAAGACCTCGTCGGGATGGTCCTTGTAACCCTTGGGCATCACGTTGCACGGACCGATCGCGATGTCACTGGAAGCACTGCTCACGAGGCAGGTGTCCCTTCTCGCCGAGGAAGCGGACAAGCACGGCCCACAGCCGGCCGTCCCGCAGATTGCACCCACCGAACGTCCGATACGAACGACGGTGCACCTCGACACTTCCCCCCACCGGCCTCCTGCTGGGCGGAGTCCTCAGCGAATGCCTCGACTGGCGCTGGAACCTGTACGTCAGCCTTCTGTCCCGCCTTCGGCGCGCGGCCGCTCTGCCGTCTCTCGGGTGATGTCGGCGTAGAGACGGAAGAGGGCAGGGCCGTCTTCCCCGCTTTGCCGTTCGTGCAGAGCCGCCCAGCACCGGGCGATGAGTTCCCGGGCCTGGGTGCCGGGCCAGGGCTGGGGCAGGAGCTGAGGCGGCAACAGCGGGTCGGGCTCCATGGCGCGGGTGAGTTCGGCGGCCAGCTCGACCGCGATGGTGAGGAGTGCGGACGGGGAGAGTCCGGCAGGGTCGGTGAGCCGGGCGAGGCGGGGCCGGGCGATACGGCTGAGGCGCTGGTAGCGGTCGGCGATCTCCTGCAGGGACCACAGGCGGCGGGCGAGTTCGGCAGGCTCTTGGGTGTCGCCCTTGCGCAGGTCCGTCGTGGTGAGGAGGGTGAGCGCGCCATGGGCGCCGAGGCGGTGGGCCGCTTCTTCGACGTACGGTTCCCAGGCGTTGGCGCAGACGTACAGTCCGCCCTGGAGCGGTGCGCCGCCGAGGTGGACGAGCGTCTCACGCAGGGCGTCCCGAGCCATGCGCGCCGATTCGGGCACTGCGAAGGCGGCCAGGTGCCAGACACCGTCCCAGGGCGCGAGCCCCGCGTCTTGCTGGAAGGCGTGCTGCAGGAAGTCCGCGTTGGGGGCCAGGACACGCATGGTGTCCGCGGTGGCGCGCAGCTCCGCCTTGCGGCCACGGCCCTCGTGCGTGAACCGGCCCTCGGCCACGAGGCGTTTGACGCACAGCCGCACCTGCTGGTCGCTCATCCCCAGGGTGTTGGCGACGCTGTACAGCTCGTCCGCGCCGACGGTGCCGTCCTCGCGGATCAGCGCGTTGACGAGCATGCGGGTGGGGACCTCGACGTGGTCCGTCTCGGCGCTCACAGTTCCTTCGCCCCTCTTGTCGCGACGGTGCGACGCATGGTGGTCACCGCCCCGAACCCCAGCAGCCCGCGCAGGTAGGGCGTGCGCTGCGTACGCACGGCCGTGAAGCCGCGACGCTCGTACAGGGCCCTGGCCCGTGGATTGGTGTCGATCACATCCAGTCTGATCTCCCGGCAGTGCTGCTCCGCCGCGACAGCGGCCACTTCCTCGATGAGCAGACTCCCGACGCCACGGCCGCGCATGGCCGGGTCCACGGCGATGCCGTCCATGACGAGCTGGCCGGGGGCCGGGTGGCGTTCGAACAGGGCGAGGAGCAGGAGTCTGTGCAGTCCTCGCAGGTGTCCGTACACGCGCAGTACGGCGGAGGCCGATCCCCCGGTGAGGGCACGACCGTCGAGTTGGTAGCCGGCGAGGCCGACCAGCTGCCCGCCGAGGAGCGCGCACACCGCGCGATCGGCGTTCAGGTGGGCTGCGAGGAAGGACACCGCCTTGTCCGGCGGATTCAGGGCGGGGCCGAGTTTGCGGCCGAAAGCGTCCCAGTACAGCTCGGCCGCCCGCCGCTCGGCTCCGTCCGGAACGCCCCGCCGGACAGTCACCGGGCCAGTACCGGTGACCGTCGCGTCTAGTCCCATCACGTTCCCCTCCTTCTCGCTGCAAGACCCAACGTAAAACTATCACTTCTATGACGACCGTATCCATGGTGATAGTTTCAGTCGGCGTACATCCGAACCGACATCCGAACCGAGGCGGTCACATCCCATGGGTCCCAAGATCCAGCCCAGACGGCGTCGCGGGCTCCGCACAGCCGCGTGGTCATTGGCCACAGTCCTGGTCGTAGCCGGCGGTCTCATCGGTGTGGTGCTGTGGCAGAACTCCTACGCCGTGGACGAGCAGCGGGTATCGATCCGTCACGGTGGCCACACCCTCAACGGAGTACTGGCCACCCCCAAGGAC
>NZ_JBHWBP010000214.1:0-13046 GCF_042735575.1 Streptomyces sp. NPDC059564
GTGAGTTGTTCCGGCTGGTGGAGTCGTGGGGTGTGCGGCCGGATCTGGTGGCGGGGCATTCGGTGGGTGAGTTCGCGGCGGCGCATGTGGCGGGTGTGTTCTCCCTCGAAGACGCGGCGCGGCTGGTGGCGGCGCGCGGCCGGCTGATGCAGGCGCTCCCGGCCGGGGGTGTCATGGTGGCGGTGCAGGCCTCGGAGGACGAGGTACGGGAACTGCTGGCCGGACATGAACACCGCGCGGGTATCGCCGCCGTCAACGGGCCCTCGGCCGTGGTGGTTTCGGGCTCCGAGGACGCCGTAGCAGCGGTGGTCGACCGGCTGTCGGCCGATGGCCGCAAGACGAAGGCGCTGTCCGTCTCGCACGCGTTCCACTCGCCGTTGATGGACCCGATGCTGGACGACTTCCGGGAGACCGTCGAAGGAGTCGCCTTCGGGGCGCCCAAGCTCCCCGTCGTGTCGACCCTCACCGGTCGTCCCGTGCCGGCCCAGGAGTTCTGCTCCGTCGACTACTGGGTGCGCCACGTCCGCGAGCCCGTGCGCTTTGCCGACGCCGTCACCTCCCTCGCCGACGAGGGGGTGACCACCTTCCTGGAGATCGGCCCGGGCGGTGTCCTGACCGCCATGGCCCAGGACTCCCTGGACCAGCACGCCGTCACGGTCCCCCTCCTGCGCACGGACCGTGCCGAGGACCTGGCCGTCACCACCGCCCTCGCCGGGCTCCACGTCCACGGCACGCCCGTCGACTGGACCGCCGTCTTCCCCGGACACGGCGCCCACCACGTCGACCTGCCCACCTACGCCTTCCACCGTCGCCGCTACTGGCTCGCACCGGGTTCCCCCGCCGGTGACGTGGCGTCCGCGGGGCTCGTGGCCGCCGAGCACTCCCTGCTGGGCGCCGCCGTCACCCTCGCCGACGGCGAGGGGGCCCTGCTCACCGGCCGGCTGTCGCTGGCCACGCACCCATGGCTCGCCGACCACACGGTCATGGACACGATCCTGCTTCCCGGCACCGCTCTGGTCGATCTCGCGCTGCGCGCCGCCGACGAGGTGGGCTGCGACCGCGTGGACGAACTGACCCTGGGCGCCCCGCTGGTCCTGCGCGAGCAGGGGGCCGTACGGCTCCAGGCCGTCGTCGGCGGACCGGACGCGACCGGGCACCGCACGGTCAACGTCTACTCCCGTCCCGAGAGCGCCGACGCCGTCGAGCCGTGGACCTGCCACGCGACCGGTGTCGTGTCCGTCGACGCGCGGCCGCAGTCCCAGCGTGAGCCGCAGCGCGACCTCCTCGACTGGCCCGCGCCTCAGGCCGACCGCCTGGAGACCGGCGGAGCGTACGAGCGGCTGGCCGGCCTCGGCTTCGGCTACGGACCGGTGTTCCAGGGCCTGCACGGCCTGTGGCGGCGCGGCGACGAGGTGTTCGCCGACGTACGGCTGCCCGACGGGACGGAAGTCGGGGGCTTCGGGGTCCACCCGGCGCTGCTCGACGCCGCGCTCCACGCGATCGGCCTCGCCGGGCTGCTGCCCGACGCCGGACGGGGACGGATCCCCTTCGCCTGGAGCGGCGTGACCGTACACGCCACCGGCGCCACGGCCCTGCGGGTCAGGCTCACCCCGGCCGGCGCCGACGCGGTGGCCCTGCTGGCGACCGACGAGGCGGGCCGGCCCGTGGCCTCCGTCGACTCCCTGGTGCTGCGCCCCGTATCGGCGGAGCAACTCGCCCAGGCGGGCCGCGGTCACGGGCAGCACGACTCCCTCTACCGCGTCGACTGGACCACCCTTCCCCGCACCTCGGAGGACCCCGTGAGCGAACCGGGCGGGCAGTGGACCCTCATCGGCGGCGACGACGGTCTGCGCGCCGCCCTGGAGGACTCCGGCCTGGACATCTCGTACCGCTCCGGCCTCGACGGCGGGACGGCGCTGACGGGGGTCGTGCTCGCGGCCGTCGACGTACACCCGGCCGGCGACCACCCGGTGGCCCACGCCCACGAGACCGCGTACCGGGCCCTGGACCTGCTCCAGCGCTGGCTCGCCGACGCGCGGCACGCCGGGACCCGGCTGGTCGTCCTGACCGCCAACGCCGTCGTCGCCAAGGACCGCGACAAGGCGGTCGACCCGGCGCAGGCCGCGATCTGGGGCCTCGTGCGGTCGGCGCAGTCGGAGAACCCCGGCCGGTTCGTCCTGGTCGACCTGGACCGCGACGCGGCCTCCGTGCGGGCGCTGCCCGGACTGCTGGCCTCGGGCGAGGAACAGTTCGCCGTACGCGGTGGATCGGTACTCGTGCCACGGCTGGCGCGGGCCGAGCACCCGGCCCCCCTCGGCGACGCGCGCCCCGCGTTCACGGCAGTCGGCACGGTCCTGGTCACCGGCGCCTCCGGCCTGCTGGGGCGCCACCTCGCGCGGCACCTGGTCACCGAGCACGGCGTACGGAACCTGCTGCTGGTCAGCCGGTCCGGTGGCCGGGCGCCGGGCATGGCCGACCTGGAGGCGGAACTCGCCGCCCGGGGAGCCAGGGTCACCGTCGCCGCCTGCGACGTGGCCGATCGTGAGGCGTTGTCGCGGCTGCTGGCGGCCATACCCGCCGAGCACCCCCTGACCGGGGTGGTGCACGTGGCGGGGGTGACCGACGACGGCATCGTCACCGGCCTCACCGCCGAGAAGGTCGACCGGGTGTTCCGGCCCAAGGTCGACGCGGCCCTGCACCTGGACGAACTCACCCGCGACATGGAACTGTCCGCGTTCGTCCTCTTCTCCTCCGCCGCCGGCGTCTTCGGCGCGGCGGGCCAGGGCAACTACGCCGCCGCCAACTCCTTCCTGGACGCCCTCGCCCAGCAACGCCGCGCGGCGGGCCTGCCGGCCGTATCGCTGGCCTGGGGGCTGTGGGCGGAAAGCAGCGGGATCACCGGCGCGCTCAGCGACGCGGACCGCGGTCGCATGGCCCGTAGCGGGGTGCTGCCGCTGGCCACCGACGAGGCCCTCGGCCTCTTCGACGCGGCGACGGCCCACCCCCAGAGCGCGGTGGTTCCGGTACGGCTGAACCAGGCGGCACTCCGCGGTCAGGCCGCGTCCGGCACCCTGCCCGCCCTGCTCACCTCGCTCGTCCGGGTTCCGGCCCGGCGGACGGCCCCGAGCACGGCCGCGACCGGTACGGGGACGGGACCCGCCGGGTCCGAGGACCTGTCGGCACGCCTGACCGGTCTCACCGAGACCGAACAGCGCAAACTGCTGCTCGACCTGGTGTGCGAGCACGTCGCCGCGGTCCTCGACCTCGCGTCGCCCCGGGCCGTCCGGCCCGGTCAGGCCCTCCGCGACCTCGGGTTCGACTCACTGACCGCCGTCGAACTCCGCAACCGGCTGGGCAGGGACACCGGACTGCGGCTGCCCCCCACGCTCGTCTTCGACTACCCGACCCCGGCCGAACTGGTCGAGTACCTCAAGGCCGAAGCGGCCCCGTCCGGCCCGGGCGTCACCGGGATGCTCGCCGAACTCGACCGGATCGAGACGGCGCTCCGGCTCACGGCGGCGGCCGACGCGGAAGACCGCGACGCCATCACCTCGCGCCTGCGCGAACTGCTCGACCAGTGGGCCACGACCGCCGGCACGGGTGAAGGGGAAACGGCGCAGCACACGGCGCAGGACACGGCGGACGGACTCCAGGCCGCCACGGACGACGAAATGTTCGACTTCATCGGCAAGGAATTCGGGATCTCCTGAACCACGGAGTTGGCGGCGCATCGCCCCGCACAGCCCATCTGCCGACTTCCGGCCCCCACCGGCTCAATGCAAAAAAGGTGACTTCAGGTGACTGACCTCCAGGCGAACAACAACGAGGAAAAGCTGCGCTACTTCCTCAAGCGGGTATCGGCGGATCTCCACGAGGCCCGCGAGCGACTGCGGGACATCGACGCGGCACAGCACGAGCCGATCGCCATCGTCGCGATGAGCTGCCGTTTCCCCGGCGGCATCACGTCACCCGAGGGCCTCTGGCAGTTCCTGACGGACGGCGGGGACGCCATCACGGAATTCCCCGCCGACCGCGGCTGGGACCTCGATGCCCTCTACGACCCCGACCCGGACACCCGTGGCACCAGCCACGTCCGGGAAGGCGGATTCCTCGACGGAATCGACCTCTTCGACGCCGGCCTCTTCGAGATATCGCCCCGCGAGGCCCTCACCATGGACCCCCAGCAGCGCATGCTGCTGGAATCCTGCTGGGAGACGTTCGAGCGGGCCGGAATCGACCCCACGACCCTCAAGGGCAGCCGCACCGGCGTGTTCACGGGCGTCATGTACCACGACCACACGTCCGTGCTCCAGCAGGCCGTGGAGGACGTCGACGGCTACATCGGCACGGGCAGCGCGGCCAGCGTCGTATCCGGGCGGGTCTCGTACACCTTCGGTCTGGAAGGACCGGCGGTGACCGTCGACACGGCGTGCTCGTCCTCGCTCGTCGCCCTGCACCTCGCCGTACAGGCGCTCCGCCGGGGCGAGTGCGACCTGGCGCTGGCCGGCGGGGTGACCGCGATGCTCACCCCGGCGTCCTTCGTCGACTTCAGCCGGCAGCGCGGGCTGGCCGCCGACGGCCGCTGCAAGCCCTTCGCGGCCGCCGCCGACGGCACGGGCTGGGGCGAGGGGCTGGGCATGCTGCTGGTGGAGCGGCTGTCCGACGCCCGGCGCAACGGGCACCAGGTGCTCGCGGTGGTCCGGGGCAGCGCGGTGAACCAGGACGGCGCGTCGAACGGCCTCACCGCCCCGAACGGTCCTTCGCAGCAGCGGGTGATCCGCCAGGCGCTCGTGGACGCCGGGCTGTCGACCGCCGACGTGGACGCGGTGGAGGCGCACGGCACGGGCACGACGCTGGGCGACCCGATCGAGGCGCAGGCGCTGCTGGCCACGTACGGGCAGGGGCGTCCCGACGACCGGCCGCTGTGGCTGGGCTCGCTCAAGTCGAACATCGGGCACACCCAGGCGGCGGCCGGGGTGGGCGGGATCATCAAGATGGTCGAGGCGATGCGGCACGGCGTCCTGCCCAAGACCCTGCACGTGGACGCGCCGACCCCGCACGTCGACTGGTCGGCCGGGCCCGTACGCCTCCTCACCGAGCCCGTCGCCTGGGCCGAACACGACAGCCCCCGACGGGCGGCGGTCTCCTCGTTCGGCTTCAGCGGCACCAACGCCCACGTCGTCATCGAGGAGTCCCCGCGGTCGGAGTCCGGGCCGGACGACGGCGAGAGCACGCCGGCGGACGTCCCGGCGCGCGCGACGCCCGTACTGCTCTCCGGAAAGAACGAGGCCGCGCTGCGCCGCCAGGCCGCCCGGCTCCTCCTCCACACGGAGGACAACCCCGACACGTCCCCGGCCGACCTGGGCCTGTCGACGGCGACGACCCGGGCCGCCCTGGACCACCGCGCCGCGGTCGTGGCCTCGGACCGCGAGGAGCTGCGCCGGGGGCTGGAGCTGCTCGCGCGGGACGAAGACGCGGGCGCCGGTGTGGTGACGGGGGTCGTCATGCCCCGGCAGACCGTGGCGTTCCTGTTCTCGGGGCAGGGGAGTCAGCGGCTGGGGATGGGGCGTGAACTGTACGCGGCCTTCCCGGTGTTCGCGGAGGCTTTCGACGGGGTGTGCGGGGTGTTGGACGCGCATTTCGAACGGCCTTTGTGCGATGTGGTGTTCGGTGATGACGCGGAGCTGTTGAACCGGACCGCTTATGCCCAGCCGGCGTTGTTCGCGGTCGAGGTGGCGTTGTTCCGGCTGGTGGAGTCGTGGGGTGTGCGGCCGGATCTGGTGGCGGGGCATTCGGTGGGTGAGTTCGCGGCGGCCCATGTGGCGGGGGTGTTCTCGCTGGAGGACGCGGCGCGGCTGGTGGCGGCGCGTGGCCGGCTGATGCAGGGGCTCCCGGCCGGCGGTGTCATGGTGGCGGTGCAGGCCTCGGAGGACGAGGTACGGGAGCTGCTGGCCGGACACGAACACCGGGCGGGTATCGCCGCCGTCAACGGGCCCTCGGCCGTGGTGGTTTCGGGCGCCGAGGACGCCGTAGCAGCGGTGGTCGACCGGCTGTCGGCCGATGGCCGCAAGACGAAGGCGCTGACCGTCTCGCACGCGTTCCACTCGCCGTTGATGGCCCCGATGCTGGACGACTTCCGCAAGGTCGTGGAAACGGTCACCTTCGGCGCCCCGCGCGTGCCCATCGTCTCCACCCTCACTGGTCTTCCGGTGTCGGGGGAGGGGCTCTGCTCCGTCGACTACTGGGTGCGCCACGTCCGCGAGCCCGTCCGTTTCGCGGATGCCGTCGCCTCCCTCGCCGACGCGGGTGTGACCACCTTCGTGGAGATCGGCCCGGGCGGGGTGTTGACCGCCATGGCCCAGGACTCCCTGGACGAGCACGCGGTCACGGTTCCTCTCCTGCGCACGGACCGCGCGGAGGACCTGGCCGTCAGCACCGCCCTGGCCCAACTCCACGTCCACGGCACGTCCGTCGACTGGACCGCCGTCTTCGCCGGACGCGGCGCCCAGCGCGTCGATCTCCCCACCTACGCCTTCCAGCGCACCCGCTACTGGCTCGAAGCCGCCCCCGCACCCGGAAACGTCGCCGCCGCCGGGCTCGCCGAGGCGGGCCACGCCCTGCTCGGAGCCGCGGTTCCGCTCGCCGACGGGGAGGGGCTCGTACTGACCGGGCGGCTGTCGCTCGCGACCCATCCCTGGCTCGCCGACCACGTGGTGATGGGTGCCGTCCTGCTCCCCGGCACCGCCCTGGTCGACCTGGCACTGCACGCGGCTCTCGACGAGGCCGTCGGGTGCGACCGGCTGGACGAGCTGACGCTCGGGGCCCCGCTCGTCGTGCCGGAGGACGCCGCCGTCCAGGTACAGGTACGCGTCGCGGCACCCGACGTCAACGGCCGCCGCCCGCTGGAGATCCACTCCCGAACCCAGGGCGCCCCGTCCGACGAGCCGTGGACGAAGCACGCGGTCGGAACGGCTTCGTCCGCCGGGGCGACGGACACGAAGACGGCCCGACTGGCCGACTGGCCCCCGTCGGAGGCGGTCCCCGTCTCCGGTGAGGTGCTGGACTCCCTGTACGAGCGGATGGCCGGCCTGGGTCTCGACTACGGCCCGCTGTTCCGGGGCGTGCGCGCCGCGTGGACTCGCGGCGATGCCCTCTTCGCCGACGTGGAACTGCCCCCGGGGACCGACGTGTCCGGCTTCGGGACGCACCCGGCGCTGCTGGACGCGGCGCTGCACACCGTCGCCCTCGGCACCGGACCGCTCGGCCACGATGCCGACGGGCAGGCGCGGGTTCCGTTCTCGTGGAGCGGGGTCACGGTGCACGCCGTGCCCTCGGCCGGAACGGCGGCCCTGCGGATCCGGCTGGCCCCCGCCGGTCCGGACACCGTCTCGCTGCTGGCCGCTGACGCCACCGGCCGGACCCTGACGTCCGTCGACGCGCTCGTCCTGCGGCCGATCTCCCCCGAGCAGCTCGCCGCCGCGCGGGCCGGGAGGTCCCAGGACTCGCTGTTCCGGGTCGACTGGACTGCGCTGGCCCCGCCTCGGACGCAGGACCCGGACGCGCCTCCGACCGACGACCGCATCGTGCTGCTCGGCCAGGATGCCGCGCCTCACCCCGCCGGCTCGGCGGCGGCCGTACGCTCCGTGGCCCGCCGCGCCCTGGCCCTCGTACAGGAGTGGCTGGCGGCGCCCGACGCCGAGGCGACGGATGCGCGGCGGCTCGTCATCGTGACCCGGAACGCCGTCGCCGTGGGCGTCGAGGACGCGGCGCGGCTGGACCCGGCGCAGGCAGCCGTGTGGGGTCTGGTCAGGTCCGTCCAGGCCGAGCATCCCGATCGCCTCGTCCTGGTCGACGCGGACTCCGCGGAGCCGGACGGGCTGACGGCCGTACTCGCCGGCGGGGAGCCGCAGTCCGCGCTCCGGGACGGCCGGGCGTTCGTGCCGCGGCTGGCACGCGCGGCGGGCAGCGGGACTCCCGGGTCGCCGCCGTCGCCGGGGCTGGACCCGGCGGGCACCGTCCTGGTGACGGGTGCGACGGGTGCGCTCGGCCGGCTCGTGGCACGGCACCTGGTGTCGGCGCACGGCGTACGGCACCTGGTGCTGACCAGCCGCCGGGGACCCGACGCCGACGGCTCCTCCGCCTTCGCCGCCGAACTGGCGGCGCTGGGCGCCGAAGTGGCCACGCTGGCGTGCGACGCGGCGGACCGTACCGCGCTCGCCGCCGTACTGGACGGCATCCCGGCCGCGCATCCGCTGACCGCCGTGGTGCATGCCGCCGGTGTGCTCGACGACGCGCTCGTGGGCTCGCTGACCGCGCAGCGGCTGGACGGCGTCCTGGGGCCCAAGGCCGACGCGGCCCTCCATCTGCACGAGCTGACCCGGGACCTGGATCTCGCGGCCTTCATCCTGTTCTCCTCGCTCGCCGGTACGTTCGGCAACGCGGGCCAGGCCAACTACGCCGCCGCCAACGCCTGCCTGGACGCCCTCGCGCAGTCGCGCCGGGCCGCCGGACTCCCGGCCGTCTCCCTGGCCTGGGGCCCCTGGGCGGACGCCGGGGGCATGCATGGGATGCTCGGCGAGGCCGGGGCGGGAGCCCTCGCCCGGATGGCCCGGGCCGGGGTGTCGCCGCTGTCCCCGGAGGAGGGCCTCGCGCTCTTCGACACGGCGACCGCGACCGGGGCGACCGGTACCGGCCCGGACGCTGCCGTGTTCCTGCCCGTACGGCTGAACCTCCCCGCCCTCCGCCACCGCGCCGGGACCGAGCCCCTCCCCGCCCTGCTGCGCGGCCTGGTGCGGGCCCCCGCCCGTCCGGCGAAGGCCGTCGGCCCCGGGACGGCCGCACTCGCCGGTCAGCTGGCGGGGGCGTCGGAGGAGAAGCGCCGGCGGATCCTGCTCGGCGTCGTCCGGACCCAGGTCGCCGCCGTACTCGGGCACACCTCCTCCGAGGCGATCGGCGCCACGCAGGCGTTCCGTGACCTCGGCTTCGACTCGCTGACCGCCGTCGAGCTGCGCAACCACCTCGGCGCGCTCACCGGGCTGCGCCTCCCGGCCAGCCTGCTGTTCGACCACCCCACCCCGGCCGCCCTCACCGAGCACCTCTCCGCCGCGCTGCCGGCCACCGGGAGCGGCGGGGCGGAGGCGGCCCCGTCGCCGCTCACCGAGATCGACCGCCTGGAAGCCGCGCTCGCGCAGTCCCCGTACGACAAGGGAACGCGCGCCACGGTCACCCTGCGGCTGGAGGTCCTGCTCGCGAAGTGGCGCGAAGCCGGCCACGACACCGGCCACGAGCCCGGGGACGACGCCGCGATCGAGGTCGAAGAGGCCTCCGACGAAGAACTCTTCGACCTGCTCGACGGCGAGCTCGGCACCAACTGATCGACCAGCACGACATCCCTTCGCGTTGAGGAACAGAATCCAGATGACGACAGATGTGAACAAACTCCGCGACTACCTCAAGCGTGCCACCGTCGATCTGCGTCACGCGCGCCAGCGACTGCGCGAGGCCGAGGGCAAGAACCGCGAACCGATCGCGATCGTGGGCATGAGCTGCCGCTTCCCCGGCGGCGTCCGGTCCCCGGAGGACCTGTGGGACCTGATCGCCTCGGGCGGCGACGCGATATCGGGCTTCCCCACCGACCGGGGCTGGGACCTCGACGCGCTCTACGACCCGGACCCCGACCACCCGGGAACGAGCTACGCGAAGGCAGGCGGATTCCTCTACGAGGCGGCCGAGTTCGACCCCGCGTTCTTCGGGATCGGCCCCCGCGAAGCCCTCGCCATGGACCCCCAGCAGCGGCTCATCCTGGAGGCCTCCTGGGAAGCGGTGGAACGGGCCGAAATGGACCCGCTGTCCCTGCGCGGCAGCCGCACCGGCGTGTTCGCCGGAGTCATGTACCACGACTACGTCTCCCGTCTCCCGGCGATGCCCGAAGGCATCGAGGGATACGTCAGCACCGGCAACACCGGCAGCGTCGTGTCCGGCCGCATCGCCTACACCCTGGGGCTGGAAGGCCCGGCCGTGACCATCGACACGGCCTGCTCCTCCTCCCTCGTCGCGCTGCACCTCGCCGTCCAGGCCCTGCGCCAGGGCGAGTGCGACCTGGCGCTCGCGGGCGGCGTGACCGTGATGGCCGGGCCGACGACGTTCGTCGAGTTCAGCCGCCAGCGCGGACTGTCGCCCGACGGCCGCTGCCGCGCGTTCTCCGCGTCGGCCGAGGGCACCGGCTGGTCCGAGGGCGTCGGCATGCTGCTCGTCGAGCGGCTCTCCGACGCGGTCCGGCTGGGCCACCCGGTGCTGGCCGTCGTCCGGGGCTCCGCCGTCAACCAGGACGGCGCGAGCAACGGCCTCACCGCGCCCAACGGCCCCGCGCAGCAGCGCGTCATCCACCAGGCCCTCGCCAACGCCCTGCTGTCCCCGTCCGACGTGGACATCGTCGAGGCCCACGGCACCGGCACCACCCTCGGCGACCCGATCGAAGCCCAGGCGCTGCTGGCGACGTACGGCCAGGACCGGCCGGAGGACCGGCCGCTGTGGCTCGGCTCCGTCAAGTCCAACCTCGGGCACACCCAGGCCGCGGCCGGCGTCGCCGGGATCATCAAGATGGTGCAGGCGCTGCGCCACGGCGTGCTGCCGAAGACCCTGCACGCCGAGGAGCCGACCCCGCACGTCGACTGGTCGGCCGGGGCCGTCTCGCTGGTCACCGCGAACGCCGCCTGGCCCGACACCGGCAGGCCCCGGCGCGGCGCCGTCTCCGCCTTCGGCGTCAGCGGAACCAACGCGCACATCGTCGTCGAACAGCACCTCGCCCCAGCGGAACGGCCGGACACCGAAGCCGCGCCCGCAGCGCCCTCGAACGCGGCCGCCGCGGCCGAAGCACCTGCCGGCGCGACCCACAGCGCCGACGCGGCGGGCGACGCGACCCCCGCGGCCGAAGTGCCCTCCGAAGCGGCCTCCGCGGCCGAAGTGCCCTCCGAAGCGCCCCCCGTGGCCGGACACCCCTCCGGCCCGGCCCACGCCGCGAACCCGGCGGGCAGCGGGCTTGCGCTCATCCCGTGGACCCTCTCCGGCAAGAACGCCGCCGCCCTCGCGGCCCAGGCCGCCCGGCTCCGCTCGCACCTGGCCGCCGGACAGCCCGCCACCGGCCCCGGCGCGCTCGACATCGCGTACTCGCTCGCCACCACCCGTACCGCCTTCCCCCACCGCGCCGTCCTCCTCGCGCCGGACCGGGCCGGACTCGACCGGGCCCTGGACGCCCTGGCGGACGGGGAACCCGACACCGCCGGCACCGGCCTCGTGCGCGGCACCGCCGACGACACCCGCCAGGTCGCCTTCGTGTTCCCCGGCCAGGGCTCCCAGTGGGCGGGCATGGCCGTCGAACTCCTCGACACCGCACCGGTGTTCCGCGAACGCATCCGGCAGTGCGAGGAGGCCCTCGCACCCCACGTCGACTGGTCGCTGACGGAGGTCCTGCGGGGTGCGCCCGGGGCCCCCGGTTTCGACCGGGTCGACGTCGTCCAGCCCGTCCTGTTCGCCGTCATGGTCTCGCTCGCCGAGCTGTGGCGCGCCCACGGCGTCCGCCCCTCTGCGGTCGCGGGCCACAGCCAGGGCGAGATAGCCGCCGCCTGCGTCGTCGGCGCGCTCTCCCTCGCGGACGCCGCGAAGGTGGTGGCGCTGCGCAGCCAGGCGCTGATCGCACTCTCCGGACGGGGCGGCATGCTGTCGGTCGCCCTGCCGCTGGAGCGGCTCACCCCGAGGATGGAGCGCTGGGGCGAGCGGCTGTCCGTCGCCGCCGTGAACAGCCCGACGTCGACCGTCGTCTCGGGCGACACCGACGCGCTCACCGCACTGCGCGACGCCCTGCACGCCGAAGACGTCCGGGCCCGGCTGATCGCCGTGGACTACGCCTCCCACTCCGCGCACGTCGAGGCGGTCCGCGAGCGCGTCCTCGACGCGCTGGCCGACGTCACCCCGCAGGCCAGCGACGTGCCGTTCTACTCCACGGTCACCGGCACGGTCGTGGACACCGACCGACTCGACGCCGAGTACTGGTACCTCAGCCTGCGCCGGACCGTGCGGTTCGAAGAGGCCACCCGTGCCCTCGTACGGGACGGCCACAACGCCCTCATCGAGGTCAGCGCGCACCCGGTGCTGACCATCGGCGTCCAGGAGACCCTCGACGACCTGGGCGGCAACGCCGTCACCCTCGGTACGCTGCGCCGCGGCGAGGGAGGCACCGGCCGCTTCCTGCGCTCCGCCGCCGAGGCCCACGCCCACGGCGTCGCCCTCGACTGGACGGCCGTCTTCGCCGGTACCGGCGCCCGCCGGATCCCCCTGCCCACGTACGCCTTCCAGCACGAGCGGTACTGGCTCGACGCCCCGCACACCGCGGCGGACGCCGCGGGCCTCGGCCTGGCCTCGTCCGACCACCCGCTGCTGGGCGCCGTCGTCAGCCTCGCCGACTCCGACGGCCTGCTGCTGACCGGCCGGCTGGCCACGCACACCCACCCCTGGCTCTCCGACCACGTCGTGCTGGGCGCCGTCATCCTGCCCGGCACGGCCTTCGTGGAACTCGCGGTCCGCGCGGGCGACCACGTCGGCTGCGACACCCTGGCCGAACTCACCCTCCAGGCACCGCTGATCCTGCCCGAGCGGGGCGGCGTCGTCGTCCAGGTCGCGGTCGGCCCGGCCGACGGACCGGGCAACCGGAATTTCGCCATCCACTCGCGCCCCGACAGTGCGGCCCCCGAGGACAGCTGGACCTGCCACGGCACCGGCGTGCTGACGTCGGCCCCCGACGCACGGCCCCCCGGCGAGGACCGGGCCGCCTGGCCGCCCGCCGGCGCGACCGCCGTCGACCTCGGCGACTTCTACCCCGAGCTCGCCGCCCGCTCCTTCGCCTACGGCCCCGCCTTCCAGGGCCTCACCGCCGCCTGGCGCCTCGGCGACGAGGTCTTCGCCGAGGTGGCCCTGCCCCCGGACGCCGCCGACGCCGACGCCGCGAAGTACGGGCTGCACCCGGCCCTGCTCGACGCGGCACTGCACCGCGT
>NZ_JBHWBP010000215.1:0-13013 GCF_042735575.1 Streptomyces sp. NPDC059564
GCCCCAGAGCACGTGGTGGCCCGCCATGAGGGCGCTGTGCCAGTCCGGGCTGGGGCCCGTCGGGTGCTGGGCCTCCCCCTGGTACTGGGCGTAGGCCGTCTCGGCGAGGAGCAGCGCGTGCTGGACGTCCTTGTCGGCGCGGACGGCGGGCGGTGCTCCCGCGCCCGCCGTCACGGCGCGCGTGGTGGCGGTGACCTCGTCGGCGGCGCTCCTGAGCAGTGTGGCCACGGAGCGGCCGAGTTCGTCGTGGGCGCCCTTCGGCCAGGCGAGGAGTCCGCAGGTGATGCCGATGACGCTGCCGATGAGCACGTCGAGGAAGCGGACCTCGGCGATCTGCCAGGTGGTGGGGGTCAGCTGGGCGAAGGCCATGGCGACGACGAGCGTGAACAGCGCCTGCGTCCAGCCCACGCCCCGCACCGGGCCGATGCAGAACGCGGCCAGCATCAGCGGCGGCAGCAGGATCACGTACGGCGTGGTCGACCCGGCCGCGAAGGCGAGGACGACTCCGGCGGCGAAGGCGCCCACGAGGGTCCCGGTGAGGGCGGCGCGTACGGTGGCCCGGGTCTGGACGGCCGTGGTGCGGGTCAGGGACAGGACCGCGAGCATCGCCCAGAAGCCGTGCGGCAGGGTGTCCAGTCCGGCCACCGTACGGGCCACGGCGAGCGCCAGGCTGATCCGTACGGCGTTCTGGAAGTACACGGACCTCGGCCCGGCGTGTCCCGCGAGGCGGGTCCACCAGAGGCGGGCCGTGGACGGCGTCGCGTACCAGAAGCGGCCCTCGTCGGTGTCCGGTACGGCCCGTCGCCCCAGGACGGCGATGTCGGCCGCCCGGCCCAGGACCAGGGCGGCGTCGGCGATCTCCACCAGGGCGGCGTGGCGCATGCGGTCGGCGGGGACGGGGGGCACCAGGGCGGCGCTCCGCTCCCGGGCCGCGCCCAGCGCCGGGGCGGCGTCCGCGGCGGGGGCGGGCGCGCCCCGCGGCGCGAGCAGGGCGGCCGTCTCCCGGGCGGAGCCCTCCACCGCGCGGAGCAGGGCCAGGCCGGTGGGGTCGGGCGGGGCGCCGGGGCCGGGGGCGGGCAGGACCCGCAGCCGGGCCAGGAGGGTGCGTACGGCCAGTCCGGTGTGGGACAGCGCGCGCTCGCGCAGGTCGGGACCGGCCGGGCGCTCCGCTTCGGGGACCCGGGAGGGGCGTACGGCCTCACCGGCGGCCGTGGCCTGCCGGACGGCGTCCTGGGGCAGGGCGTAGGGCGGTTCGTACAGGGCGGCGGCGCAGCGGGCGGCGGTGCGGGCGGCGGCCGCGGCCCGCTCCCGGTAGGTGGGCACGCGGGGGTCGGGCAGCACGAAGGCCTCGGCCAGCACGGCCAGCACCATCCCCACGACGGTGCCGGCCAGCCGTTCGCCGAGCGTGTCCGGGGCGTACGGGGGGAAGCAGGGCAGGATGTAGAGCAGCTGGAGTCCGGGGGACGCGCCCGCGGGGCGGGGGCCGGCGGCCGCGATGAAGGCCAGGCAGAAACCGATGACCAGGGTTCCCGCGACGGCGGTCCAGGTGCGGACGGCGAGGAAGGTGCCGATGGTGACCAGGACGCAGCCGACGGGCAGGAGCCGTGCGATCACGGCGGCCCGCTGCCGGCCGGTGCCCGGGATGCGGGCGAGGGCGGCCACGGAGATCGCCGAGAAGAGGGCGTAGGTGGCGCTGACCTGGCGGTCCAGGGCGTACAGGAACACGTAGAAGCCGGTGCAGGCGGCCAGGGTGACGCGGACGGCCCGGCGGGCCGCGGCGGCCAGGGGATCGGTGCCGGTCCGCAGGCGGGCGAAAGCCTGTGCGAGGGCGGTGGCGCGGGACGGTGGCGTGTGCCGCGCGCCGTCACCCGGGCTGTCGCCCCGGCCCGCGCCCCGGCCGTCGTGCGTCTGCGTACCCATCGAGACTCCGACCGCCCGGCTCCTCGCTCGCGGTCCCCGTATCAGGGTCCCTCCGCCGGACCGGGACAGCAGCCCGGGCACGGGCCCGCCCGGCCTCCCCCGGGTGGGGGCGGCCGGGCGGGCTTGCCGCGTCCGGGCTCAGCTCACCTGGAGGGCGACGTCGTCCACGACGTAGGAGGTCTGGAGCGACTGGTCCTCCGTGCCGAGGAACTGCAGGGTGACGGTCTGCCCGGCGAACCGGGAGAGGTCGTAGGACTTCTGGACGTATCCGGCGTTGGCGTCGACGTTGGAGAGGGTCTCCAGGGTCTGGCCGCCCACGGCGACGGTGAAGCGGTCGTAGACCACGTTCTCGGTCTCGTCGGTGTCGATGTGCAGGAAGAACGACAGCTGGTACGAGGAGCAGCCGGCCGGGATCGCCAGCGATTGCGCGGCGCTGTCGGAGTGGGAGGATCCCCAGCCGTTGAGCCACGCCATGGAGGAGCCGGAGTGCGGGGCCTCACCGGCCTGGTTGGTGATGACGCCCGCGGTCGCGTTCCAGGGGCTGCTGCCGTTCTCGAACCCGCCGTTGGCCACGATCTGGCGCGGGGTGCAGCCGCCGCCTCCGCTGACGGTCAGGGTGTAGGTGGTGGTGTGGCTGACGGTGCCGGAGCCGGTGACCGTCAGGGTGTAGGTGCCGGGCACGGTGTTGGCGCCGACCTGGACGGACAGGGTGGAGGAGCTGCCGGACTGTACGGAGGCGGGGCTGAGCGTGGCGCTCACGCCGGCCGGGGCGCCGGAGACGGTCAGGGCGACGGTCTGCGGGGCGCCGCTGACGGTGGTGGTGTTGACGGTGGAGGTGGCGGAGCCGCCGGGGGCGGCGCTGCCCGCGGCGGGGCTGGTGGCGAGGGAGAAGTCCTGTGCGGGGGTCTGCCCGCCGACGGCCTGCTTCCACACCGTGTACGCGACGCCGTCGGCGCTGCGGTCCAGCACGGTGGCGCTGATGTTGTTCGTGGTGTCGCAGGAGCTGTGGTAGCAGGAGTCGTAGGCGGCGTTCGCGGTGCCGCCCCACTTGGTGGCCTGCTGGGCGGTCTTGCGGGCGCTGGCTCCGGCCGCGTAGCCGGAGGTGGGGATGCCGGCCTGCTGGAAGGAGTAGTCGTCGCTGCGGCCCTGGCCCTCGGTGTTCTCCTCGGGGGCGAGGCCGAGGGAGGTCCAGTACGCCTTCAGGGGGGCGGCGGTCGTGGAGTTGACGTTGTTGATGAAGTAGCCGCCGTTGGGCGAGCCGACCATGTCGAAGTTGTAGTAGCCCTTGATGGCGGCGCGCTGGGCGCTGCCGAGCTGGTTCACGTAGAACGTGGAGCCGTTGAGGCCCTGTTCCTCGTCCGTCCACCAGGCGAAGCGGACGTGCTTGGTCATCGTCGGGTTCTTCTGGGCGAGGACGAGGGCGTTCTCCAGCAGGGTCGCGGAGCCCGAGCCGTTGTCGTTGATGCCGGGGCCGGCCGAGACGCTGTCGAGGTGGGCGCCGAACATGAGGGTCTGGTCCTCGGGGCCGCCGGGCCAGTCCGCGATGAGGTTGTTGGACGGGTAGGTGCAGGAGGAGCAGTTCTGCTCGGTGACGGTGAAACCGGCGGCGGTCAGCTTGCCCTTGATGTAGGCCAGGGACTGGGTGTGGCCGCCGCTGCCGGCGCGCCGGTTGCCGCCGTTCTGGGAGGCGATGGTGTTCAGCTGGGTCAGGTGGGCCTGTACGGCGGCCACGTCGATGTTCGGCGGATCGGTGCCGGGCGTGGTCCCGCCGACGTTGAGCACGTAGTCGACGGTGTGGGAGAGGGTGGCGCCCTGTCCCTTGATGACGACGGTGGAGGCGCCGGGAGCCGCGTTGGCCGTGGCGGTCAGGGTCAGTACGGAGGACTGGCCGGACTGTACGGTCGCCGGGTTGAAGGAGGCGCTCACCCCGGCCGGGAGGCCGGTGGCGGTGAGGGCGACCTGCTGGGCGCTGCCGGTGGAGGTGGCGGTGTTCACCCGGGTGGTGACGGACGCGCCCTGCTGGACGGTGCCGGAGGACGGGTCCAGTGCGAGGGTGAAGTCGCCGTTCTGGCCGCTCGGGGTGCAGGTGGGGTCACCGGCCTGGGCGGGGACGCTGATGGCGTCCCAGGCGGCCTTGGTCCTGGTGAAGAGGTCGCAGGTGGTGTCGAGCGACTTGGCTGAACTGAGCGTCGCCGTGCGGTACTTCTTGTAGGACATGCTGCTGGTCTTGAGCAGCATGCCGCCGTAGAAGATCTTTCCGGCGTTCTGGACGCCGACGCCGGTCAGGGTGCTCTGGTTGCAGGTGCTGCTGCCGGGCTTGCCGCCGCCGGGGTTGGTGCCCTCGGCGAGCAGGTAGAACCAGTGGTTGAGCGGGCCGGCGGCGGCGTGCACCTCGGTGCCCGGTATGGCGGAGCTGTAGCAGGCGGGGTCGTTGTTGACGGCCGGCGGGTTGTACATGTTGCGGATGGGGCCCCGGCCCTGGAGGTTGATGACCTCGCCGACGGTGTAGTCCGGAGTGTCGTACGGGGACGGTTCGTTGACGTACGCCTCGGTCAGCGCGCCGAAGATGTCGCCGGTGCCCTCGCCGAGTCCGGCTTCCTGGCCGCTGGTGCCGCCGGGGGTGTTGCTGTCGATGGCGTGCCCGTACTCGTGGGCCACCACGTCGAGGCCGGCGATCCATTCGTTGGCGCTGTTGTGCCCGATGGTGACGGAGCTGCCGTCCCAGTAGGCGTTGAGGTCGCCGAGGCCGACCTTGCCGGGGAAGCTGCGGCCGTTGCCGCTGACGCCGTTGCGGCCCAGCCACTGGCCGAGCATGTCCCACTGCTTCTGGGCGGCGAACATCAGGTCCACGCAGCCGGTCTCTTTGCTGGTGGGGTTGCCGGTGCCCCAGGCGTCGGAGGACTTCGAGAAGACGCTGCCGCTGCTGTAGTCGGCGCAGCTGAGCCCGGCGCGGTTCGGGTCGCGCAGGCTGTACGTGGAGCCCGAGGCGGTGGTGTCGATGGTGACCGGGCCGGGGCCGTTCCACTTGCTGTTGCCGGTGCCGGCGACCACGTCGTCGTAGGTGTCGACGACGGATCCGGTGCGGGCGTCCACGAAGACGTGGAGCCTGCTGGGCGCCGTGCTCGTCCGGCCGGTCAGGACGGTCTCCCAGGCCAGGACCGGCTTGTCGTCCTTGAGGCGGACCACGAGGCGGCCGGCCTCGGCCTTGTCGACCTTCGCGAGCCGGGTCCGCGCCGTGGTCTCGGCGTCCTTCGCGCTGACCGTGGGGCGGGTCGCGACGTCGATGCGGACGGAGGAGGCGGACTGCAGGGCGCGCACCTTGCCCGCACCGTCGGCGAGGACGACGGCGTCGCCGCCGACGACGGGGAGGCCGCGGTAGCTGCGCTCGTACGCGACCGAGAAGAGGTCCCGCAGCCAGGGCGTGACGAGGCGTCGTTCGTACTGTTCCTGCGAGGAGTTGACCAGGGAGTCGAGACCGCTGGTGACGGCGCGGTCGGCGGCGGCGACGGCCCGCGCGGCGGGGGTGTCCTGCGCGGACGGTCCGGGCTGCCGCTGCTGGGCGGCCGACGCCGTCCCGGTCAGGGCGCAGGCGAGGCTCGCGGTCAGCGCCATGGCCGCCACGCTCGCCGTCCATCTGGTGGGGTGCAACGTCCACTCCGTTCGTGGGGGGTGAGTGCTCGTTCGCCGCCGAGTATGAGCGTGGACATGACGAGATTGGGACATCCCGGCAGGCATAAGGCGCGCGTTATGGTGCGGCGGCGGGAGGCTGCGTACGCTGCCCGGATGCAGCTGGAGTTGAGGCATCTGCAAGCCGTCTGCCGGATAGCGGAAGCGGGCAGTCTGGGGGGCGCGGCGCGCAGGCTCGGGGTGTCCCAGCCCGCGCTCTCGGCGCAGCTGCGCCGCATCGAGGCGGTCACCGGCGGGGAGCTCTTCGTACGCGGCCGCAACGGCGTGGAGCCCACCGCGCTCGGCCAGTTCGTGCTGACCAAGGCCCGCCGGGTGCTCAGCGAGATGGACGCGCTCGGCGCCGAGGCCCGCGCGCTGGCCCCGGGCGCACCCCTGCGGCTCGGCTGCATCCTGCTGGTCCTACTCGACGGGCTCCTCGCCCAGACCGACCTGTCCATGTCGGGGCGGGAGATCACCGTGGACCTGGAGGACTCGGTGACCGCGCTGGCCCGGATGCTGGGCGCCGGCCGCTACGACGCCATCGTCTTCGGGGAGGTCAACGACCACGAGGTGCCGCTCCCGGAGGGGGTCCTCGCGCGGACCCTGATCCCGAAGGAACCGTTCTGCATCCGGCTGTCGGCGCAGCATCCGCTCGCGGCGCTGGACCTCATCGACCTCACCGACCTCGCCGACGAGCCGTGGATGACGCTCGTGGAGGACGACGACGGCGGCCCGGAGGCCCTGGTGGCGGCCTGCGCGAAGGCCGGTTTCAGCCCGCTGCTGCGCTACCGGATCACCGACCGGAAGATGCACCACGACCTCATCGCCGCGGGCCGGGCCGTCTCCCTGAGCCAGCCCACCGCTCCGGCGGCCGCGGGTACGGTGATGCGCCCGCTCGCCGGGTCACCCGTCACCGGCCGGATCCGCCTCGCCTGGAGCCGGGCGGCGCTCTCGGCCCGGCAGGCGGAACTCCTCTACCGGGCGGCGGCCCGCGCCTACGTGGCCGACGTCGGCAACAACGCCTTCCACCAGGCCTGGTGGGACGCCCACCCCGAGGTCCATCCGGCGCTGGACTGAGGCCGGACGCCGCAGACCGTCCGTCAGAGGTTCGCGGTGAACCGGTCGATCTCGGCGTGCAGCCGGTCCGGGGTTTCGAGTTGGGGGAGGTGGCCCGCGCCCGGGAGCAGGGCGAAGCGGGCTCCCGGGATGGCGGCGGCGTAGGCGCGGCCGTAGGCGGGGGTGACGATCCCGTCGCTCTCCCCCCACAGCACGAGCGCGGGTACGGTGACGGCCGCGAGCCGGTCGCGCAGGTGCGGGTCGGTCATGGACGGACCGCCGCCGTAGACGGCGAGGGCGTCCCGGTTGCCCGCCATGGCCGCGCGCTGCTGCGGTGTGGGCGGGGCCGGGGCGGCTTCCGGCGCGAGGGGGCGGTGGCGGCTGAGCCGGGAGAGTTCCTGCGGCGACAGGGCGAAGACGTCGGCCACCGGTTCGCCGTCGACCTCGATGCCGACGGCGTCGACGAGGACGACCGCGCGGACGCGGGGGCTGTGGAGCAGGGCGAGTTCGGCGGCGGTCCAGCCGCCGATCGAGTTCCCGATGACGGTGACGTCCCGCAGGTGGAGGCGGTCGAGGAGTTCCCCGTAGAGCGCGGCGAGACCGCCCATGCCGTCGAGGCCTTCCGGCCGGTCGGTTCCGCCGAATCCCGGGTGGGTCGGGGTGATCACTTCGGTGCGGCCGTCGGAGGCGAGCAGCTCGGCGAAGGCTTCGACGGACTGAGGTCCGGCGCCGCCGTGCAGCAGGAGGTACGGGCGGCCGGCGCCGCGCCGGGTGAAGGACAGTTCGCAGGGGACGGGGGCGTTCAGCAGGAGGCGAGTCATATCAACAACCTTAGATCAGCATGTTGATATAAACAACCTTGTTCGGAGCGTTAGCATCGCCCGGTGAGCACTTCCCTCCAAGAACTCGGCCAGTCCGTCAAACGGCTGCAGAACCGTCACCACCACACCCTCAACGCCGCCCTGCAGGAGCTCGGCGTGAGCCTGGTGCAGTGGGACGCGCTGCGCCACCTCGACCAGAACCCCGACGCCTCGCTGCACGACCTGGCGCAGCTGACGTTCCAGACGGACCAGGCCTTCGGCACCCTGGCCAAGCGGATGACCGACCGCGGGCTGATCGAGCGGGCCCCCGGCCCGGGCCGGGCCGTGCGCCACCGCCTCACGGAGCACGGGCGCGCCGTACGGGTCGCGGGCTCCGCGATCGCGGAACGCGTACTGGCCGACTCCTTCGCGCCCCTCACCGATCCCGAACGCGACGTCCTCGCCGCCCTGCTGCGCCGCCTGCTGGACCGGGCCTGAGGGTCCGTCGGACACGAAGGGAACCGTCCGGCCCCGGCGCGTGCCGGGACCGGACGGAAAGACGCCCGCGGGGTGGTTCAGGGGCTGACGGGGACGGGTTCGGATTCAGGGTCCGCCGTGTGGTCCTCGCGGATTTCGCGGGGGCCGAAGGGCCAGACCTTCTCGCGCCGGGCCCACAGGAAGAAGGCCGCGCAGCCCAGGGCGACCCAGGCCAGGGACCATTCGATCGGATGCCGCCCGGGGGCGTTCCGGTCCGCGTACCCGTAGATCACCACCCAGCCGGCCAGGGCCACGACGGAGGGCAGCGGGTACAGCCACATCCGGTACGGGCGCTTCATGTCGGGCCGGCGGCGGCGCAGCACCGTCACGGCGGCGATCTGCGCGAGTGCCTGGACGAGCACCATCACGGTGGTGAGGAGCTGGATGAGGGTGGCGAGGTCGGTGTGCCGTCCGATCAGGAAGCCGCCCGCGGTGACGACGCCCATGGTCGCGAGGCCCAGCACGGGGAAGCCGTGGCGCGGGTGGAGCTTGCCGAAGGGGCGGAAGAACACCCGGTCGCGGGCGGCGTCGTAGGGCACCCGGGAGCCGCCGAGGAGTCCGGCGAAGACGGAGGCGAAGGCCGTGACGAGGATCAGTACGGTCACCACGTTCGCGGCGCCCTCGCCCCAGGTCTCCTCCAGGACGGCGGAGGCGACGGAGGTGGAGGCGATGTCGTCCGGGTCGAGCATCCGGTGCCAGTCGACGACTCCGAGGGTGCCCACCTGGAGGAGCAGGTAGATCGCCATGATGCCGAGGATCGAGAAGACGATGGAACGCGGCAGGGTGCGGCCGGGGTCCTTGATCTCGGCGCCCATGTAGGCGGTGGTGTTGTAGCCGAGGTAGTCGTAGATGCCGATGGTCAGACCGGCGGCGAAGCCGGTCCAGAAGGCGGTTCCGGTGAAGGAGAAGGCGCCTTCGGGGTAGTCGAAGGCGAGGCCGGCGTCGAAGTGGGTGAAGGCGGCGACGATCACCAGGGCCACGGCGGCGATCATCACGACCCACATCACGGCGGTGATCTTCGCGATGTGCTCGATGCCGCGCCACAGCAGCAGGACCACCAGCGCGATGACGCCCAGGCCGACGAGGTCTCCCCCGCCCTGCCCGAGGCCGGGCGCGAGGTAGCCCAGGTACTGGACGAAGCCGACGACGCCCGTGGACATGATCAGCGGGATGAAGAGCATGGCCGTCCAGACGAACAGGAACGGCATCAGCCGCCCGGTGCGGTACTGGAACGCCTGGCGGAGGTAGACGTACGAACCGCCGGAGCCCGGCATCGACGCGCCGAGCTCGGCCCAGATGAGCCCGTCGGCGAGCGCGAGCAGCGCGCCGGCGATGAAGCCGATGACGGCCTGGGGGCCACCGAAGGCCGCCACCATGAGGGGGATGGTGACGAAGGGACCGATGCCGCACATCTGGCTCATGTTGATGGCGGTGGCCTGGAACAGGCCGAGGCGGCGGACGAAACCACCGGTCGGTGGCGGGGCTGCGGACACGGGGTCCTCCGATGGCGAGGCAGGCGGGAGGGAGGGAGCCGATGCACCACTGGCGGGAAGTCGACCTCGGCCCCGGGCGTGCCCAAGTTAAGAATCTTTACTTGATGCGTCAAGAGGTCCGGCCCAGGGGTCAGCCGGATCGACCCCGGCCCGATACTCGACAATGGCCCGGTGACCAGCAGAGACGAGCGCATCGAACAGCCCTGGAGCCTCCCGCGCCTGCGCAGCACCAACGAACGGCTGCTGCTCGACCGGCTGAGGGACAAGGGCGCCACCTCGCGCGCCGAACTCGCGCGCCTGACCGGCCTGTCGAAGCCGACGGTGTCCAGCGCGCTGGCCTCCCTGGAACAGTCGGGCCTGGTGCGCGAGGCGGGCCTGATCTCCCCCGAACGCGGGCGCACCGCCGTCCTCTACGAGCCCGACCCGACCGCCGGGTACGCCCTCGGCATCGACATCGGGCGGTCCTGGCTGCGCGTGGCGGTCGCCGATCTGGCGGGCTCCGTCGTCGCGCGCCGCGACGTCCGCAACCGCGCCCGCAGCTCGGGGGCCATCGCCGACCTGGTCGTGGCCACCAGCCGGGAGGTGGTCCTGGAGTCGGGGGCCTCGGCGGACAAGGTCGCGCACGCGGTCGTCGGGACTCCGGGGGTCTACGACGAGGAGACCGGGCAGGTACGCCACGCCCGCAACCTGCCGGGCTGGGGGAAGGCGGGGCTGTTCGACCGGATCCGCCAGGGGCTCGGAGTGCCCCTGACCGTGCACAACGACGCCAACCTCGCGGCCCTGGGCGAGTACACCTTCGGCGTCGGGGCGGGCAGCCGGCTCTTCGTGTACCTGCTGGTCGGGACCGGGCTGGGGGTCGGCGTCGTCAACGAGGGCCGGCTGTTCCGGGGCGCGCACGGCGGTGCGGGCGAGATCGGTCTCATCCCCTGGCTCGGGGTGCCGGGCCCCGCGGGCGGCCGGGAGGACCGGCCCGAGACGCTGGAGAGCGTGGCCTCGGGGCAGGCCGTCGCCGAGGCGGCGCGCGCCTTCGGGATGAAGGGCGCGCCGACCGCGGAGCGCGTCTTCGAGGCCGCCCGCTCGGGGGACGCGGCGGCCCTGCGCGCCGTGGAACTGGAGGGCGGCCGGCTGGCGCACGCGGTCGCCGCGGTCACGGCCCTGTTCGACCCCGACCTGGTCGTGCTGGGCGGCGGCATCGGCCACAGCAGCGATCTGCTGCTGCGGCCGATCCAGGACACCCTGCGCGGCATCTCCCCGCTGCGCACGCCCCTGGTCGGCAGCGAACTCGGCGACGACGCGGTGCTGCTCGGCGCTCTGGCGACCGCGCTCGACTCGGCCCGCGACCTCACCTTCGAGCAGCGCGCGTAGGCCCCGCGGGCGCGCGCGGCGGCCCCGGGGCCGGTCCTTCACACCTGCGGCGGGTCAGCCCTTCCTGACCACGCTGGACTTGAGCTGCATCGCGCCGAACCCCTCGATCTTGCAGTCGATGTCGTGGCCGTCGACGCCGTCGACGAGGCGGATGTTGCGCACCTTGGTGCCCGCCTTGATGCCGCTCGCGCTGCCCTTGACCTTGAGGCCCTTGACGACGGTCACGGTGTCGCCGTCGGCCAGCACGTTGCCGACCGAGTCCTTGACCACCCGCTCGGCGGGGGCCTCGGCCCACTCGCCGGAAGCCGCCGGCCACTCGTGTCCGCACTCGGGGCAGACGAGGAGCGCACCCATCTCGTAGGTGTAGGCGCCGGAGCACTCGGGGCAGGGGGGCAGGGCGGTATCAGTCACCTGACCAGTGTATTTCAGCGATTCCGGCCGCGCGGGCAGGGCAGGACCGCGGTGCGGCCCGCCTCTGCGGGCCGGGTCACGAAGGACACGAACTCCACCGTGAGAAGCGGAAATTCGCGCCCGGGGTCACGGCGGACCGGCGCGTTATCACGAACTGCCGCGCCCACACGGCCTTACATGCGCCGCGTCACGATCTGCACGCCAATGCCCGAAGATTTTCCCTTCGCTTCGCGGACATTTTGCAGAACCGATACGGCGCGAGCCCTGCCCCAGAGCTGAAACGCGTGGGGCATCGGAGAAAACTGACGGCCGTCAGACGCAGGGATCCCACGTCACCGAAAGCAGGACGACCTTCCACCGGTATTCGACCGACCGCTGCCCGCACCCGAACGCGGAGGTACCCCGATGCACGCATCCAGGACCGACTCCCGTAGTTTCCGCACGACGCACCGGCCCGTCCGCCGCACCGCCGGCTCCCGCGCTCCCCGCGCCCTCCTGCTCCTCCTCCTGCTGACCGCCGGCACCATCGCCGGCCCCGCCGCCCCCGCCGACGCCGCCCCGTCCTACGGCGCCAAGGCCGTGGTCGTGGCCGCCTCCAAGGAAGGCGCCCCCTACGCGCACGGCGCGACCGGCCCCGCCCGCTTCGACTGCTCCGGCCTGACGCTCTACTCCTTCCGCAAGGCCGGCCGCCCGCTGCCCCGCACGGCGGAGCAGCAGTACGAGGACACCGACCACATCCCCCGGAGCAAACGGGCCCCGGGCGACCTGGTGTTCTTCCCCGACGGGTCGACCATGGGGCACGTGGGCATCTACGCCGGGGACGACAAGATCTGGCACGCCCCCCGGCCCGGCACCCGCGTCCGGCTGGAACGGATCTGGAGCGGGGACGTCCGCTACGGCCGCGCCTCGTGACCCCGCCGACGGGCGGCCGCGGCACGGCCGCGCGGCTACCGGGCGGCCGACGGGTCGGCGCCCGCGGGGACTTCGTAGATCCGGCCGTCGACGCCCGAGCGGTAGAGCCTGCCCGCCGGGAAGCCCCGGTCGCCGTGCCCGTAGGTGATCTGCGTGGACAGGTGCATGCCCGACTCCACGGCGCACAGGCTCCCTCCCTCGGCCCGCCAGATCTGCCCCGACGCGTGGGTGGCGATCAGCGGGCGCCCGCGGCCGTCGAGCGTGAGCCCGTCGGGCAGGGCGAGGGCGTCGGAGGGAGCGGCGGAGATCCAGCGCCGCGGGTGGGCCGGGTCCCCGACGGGGATCCGGTACAGGCCGGGGGCCACGGTGGTCTGGACGACGTAGACCTCGGAGCCGTCCGGGGACACCGCGATCCCGTTGGGCTGCCCGACCCGGGCCCAGGCGGGGTCCACCCGCCCGTCCGGGGTGACGCGGCCGATGGTCCGGCCGCCCAGGGTGGTGGTGTAGACGGTGCCGTCGGGCGCGAGGGCGACGCCGTCGATGCCGCCCAGCCCCGAGGCGTACGTACGCACCCGGCCGGAGTCCGGGTCGACGAGCAGCAGCTCCGAGACCGGGAGGAGGCCGCCCGTCACGGAGTGCGCGATGTCGTTGCCCGTGCCGACGAGGAGCATCCCGTCGTCGCGGACGACGATCCCGCCGTTGGCGCCGACGTTCCCGGTCAGCGCGAAGGGCTCGGCGCCCGGGGCGTCGATCCGGTAGACCCGGCCGGTGTAGTACGCGGTGACGAACATCCGGCTCCGCCGGTCGACGACGATCGACTCCGCCCAGTCGGGTATCCGGGCCACCTCGGTGG
>NZ_JBHWBP010000216.1:0-12964 GCF_042735575.1 Streptomyces sp. NPDC059564
GCGCCCCCCCGCCGGCCCCCCCCCCCCCGGGCGGGTTGGGGGGGGGGGGGGGGCGCGGCGCCCCCCCCCCCCAGGAAGCGGGTCCGGGCGGCAGCCCGGGGAACGGGCGAAGGGCGGGGCGGGGAGCAGCCACCGCGCAGCGGGCCCCGCCCGTACGCGGCGGGCTACGCTCAAGGCATGGCCGGCCGCTTCGACCCCCTCACCCGCACCGCCGTCCGCGGCGGCCGCACCGACGTCCCCCGGGGCACGGGAACGGCCACCCCCGGAGCGGAACACCGCCGCTGGACCCCCGACGGCCCCGTCGACCTGGGCCTCACCCTCGGCCCCCTCCGCCGCGGCCCCGCCGACCCCACCTTCCGCACCACCCCCGACGGCTCCGTCTGGCGGGCCACCCGCACCCCCCAGGGCCCCGCCACCCTCCGCGTGTCCCGCGCCGCCGACGGCACGATCGACGCGGAGGCCTGGGGCCCGGGCGCCGACTGGGCGCTGACGCGGCTCCCCCCGCTGCTCGGCGCCGGCGACGACCCCGCCGCCTTCGTCCCCCGCCACCGGCTCCTGCACGCCAGCCACCGCCGCCGCCCCGGCCTGCGCCTCACCCGTACCGGACTGGTCCTCGAATCGCTGATCCCGGTCGTCCTGGAGCAGAAGGTCACCACCGACGAGGCCTACCGCGCCTGGCGCCGCCTCGTGCGCCAGTACGGGGAGCGGGCCCCCGGTCCGCAGGAGCTGTACGTGATGCCGTCCGCCCGCACCTGGGCGCTGATCCCCTCCTGGGACTGGCACAAGGCGGGGGTGGACATGAAGCGGTCGGGGACCATCGTCCGCGCCGCCCGGGTCGCGGCCCGGCTGGAGGAGGCCGCCGCGATGGAGCTGCCGCAGGCCACCGCGCGCCTGGAGGCCGTTCCCGGCATCGGCCCGTGGACCTCCGCCGAGACCCTCCAGCGCAGCAACGGCGCCGCCGACGCCGTCACCACCGGCGACCTCCACCTGCCGGGCATCGTCGGCTACGCCCTCACGGGCGAGCGGGACGCCGACGACGACCGGATGCTGGAGCTGCTCGCCCCGTACGCGGGCCAGCGCCACCGCGCCGCCCGCCTGATCCTCCTGGCGGGGCACACCCCGCCCCGCCGCACGCCCCGCATGCCCAGGGGCGACATCGGCCGCCTCTAGACCCGGCCCGCCGGACCTACCGGACCTCCACGAACTCCTCCGCCGTCCGCGCCGGCCGTTCCCGCGGCGGGCCCGCCGCGTGGCCCACCGCGACCGCCCCCATCGGGTCCCAGTCCTCCGGCAGCCCGAGCACCTTGCGCACCACGTCCCGGCAGAACATCGTCGAGGACACCCATGCCGAGCCGAGCCGCTCCCCGGCCAGCGCGACCAGGAAGTTCTGCACGCCCGCGCCCATCGCGACGACGAACATCTCCCGCTCGGCCGCGTCCCGCCGCGCGTGCCCGTAGTCGTGCGCGCCGTCGGTGACCATGCAGGGCACCACCAGGTACGGGGCCTCGCGCAGCACGTCCCCGCGCCGCACCCGCTTCGCGATGGACTCCTCGGACTTGCCGTCGCGGCGCAGGTCGGCGATCCACGCGTCCCGCATCGCGTCCAGCAGCTCCCGCCGCGCGGCCGCCGACTCCAGCAGCACGAACCGCCACGGCGTCGTGTGGTGCGGCGCCGGGGCCGTCACCGCGGCCGCCACGGCCCGCCGTACCGCGCCCGGGTCCACCGGCTCGCCGGTGAAGGCCCGTACGGTACGCCGCTGCGTGACGGCCTCCCGTACGGCCTCGGAGGTGCCCAGGCGGAACATGTCGTCGGCCGGGTCCCGCACCAGGTCCCGGGCCGACGACCCTTCGCCGCGTACGTGTCCCAGCCCGCGCACGACGGCCACCGGAAGCCCCGTGGCCTTGCCCTTGACGAGGTCGCCGGCCGCGGCCAGCTCGTCGGCGGTGGCGACGACGGTCGCGCTCAGGGGGTTGCCGTGCGCGTCGGTGCCGCCGCGCAGGTCGTCCAGGACCCGCACCCCGGCCGCGCCGATCGCCACGTCGGTCAGCCCGCTGCGCCAGGGCCGCCCGAAGGTGTCGGTGACGATCACGCCGACGTCCACGGACAGCAGCTCCCGCAGCCCCGCCCGGATCCGGGCCGCCGAGGCGTCCGGGTCCTCGGGCAGCAGCAGGACGGTGCCCGGCGCGGTGTTGGAGGCGTCGACCCCGGCGGCGGCCATCACCAGGCCCCGCCGGTCCTGCACGATCCGCAGCGGGCCCCGGCGCGCGACGACCCGTACGGTCTCGGCGTCTATGGCCTCCTCTCGGGAGGCGGCCGTGACGATCCGGCCCTCCGCCTTGGAGACGATCTTCGAGGTGACCAGCAGGACGTCCCCGTCGAGCAGCCCGGGGGAGGCGGCGGCGATCAGCGCCGCCAGGTCGTCGCCGGGCCGGACCTCGGGGATCCCGGCGAGGGCGCGCACCTCGTACGAGGGAACGGTCACCGGGACGCCTCGGCGAGCTCCAGCGCGGCGCGGGCCATGGCGGCGGTGGCCTCCAGGTCGGTCATCATCAGCGGCACCGCCCGGCAGGTGATGCCGGCTGCCTCCACGGGCGCGACGGCGTCCGCGTCGGCGGTGTCCACGAGCCAGCCGTCGAGCAGCCCGGTCCCGTAGTGCAGGGCGACGGCGGCCGCGGTGGCCTCGACGCCGACGGCGGCCAGCACCTTGTCGGCCATGCCGCGCACGGGCGCGCCCCCGACGATCGGGGAGAGCCCGACGACGGGAGCGTCGGCGGCGGCGACGGCTTCGCGGATGCCGGGGACGGCGAGGATGGTGCCGACCGACACGACGGGGTTCGAGGGCGGGAAGAGGATGACGTCGGCGGCGGCGATGGCCTCCAGGACGCCCGGCGCGGGCTTGGCCTGCTCGGCGCCGACGGGCACGACGGCCTCGGCGTCGACGGCCGCGCGCATCCGGACCCAGTACTCCTGGAAGTGGACGACGCGCCGCTCGCCGGACTCGGGGTCGGTGATCGCGACGTGGGTCTCGACGCGGTCGTCGGACATGGGCAGCAGCCGGACGCCGGGCTGCCAGCGGTCGCAGAGGGCTTCGGTGACGGCGCTGAGCGGGTAGCCCGCGCCGAGCATCTGCGTACGGACGATGTGGGTGGCGAAATCGCGGTCGCCGAGGCCGAACCAGGTGGGTCCGACGCCGTAGGCCGCGAGTTCCTCCTTGACGGTGAAGGACTCGTCGGTGCGGCCCCAGCCCTGGTCCTCGTTGATGCCACCGCCGAGGGTGTACATCACCGTGTCCAGATCGGGGCACACCTTCAGCCCGAACAGGTGAATGTCGTCACCGGTGTTGCCGATGACCGTGATGTCCGCGTCGGGGACCGCGGACATGAGTCCGCGCAGGAAACGGGCGCCGCCGATACCGCCGGCCAGAACAACAATGCGCATGCACCGCAGTGTGTCAGGCCGGTACGCGCTCCTCGCGGGCCGGGGAGCAGCTGTGCATGGGCATTTCGGTCAGGCCGGGGAAGTACACGTGCAGGCTGACGGCTCCGTCGAGGGTGTCGTTGACGACCTCGTGGGCGTAGCCGGGGGCGAAGACGCGCTGCGAGCCGGGGCCGAGGGCGAGCGGGCCGCGGGCGCTGTGCTCGGTGAGCTCGCCGTCCAGGACGGTCAGCACGCCGGAGGAGGCGCCGTGGCCGTGGTGGCCGCTGCCCTGGCCGGGGACCCAGCTGAGCAGCCAGACCTCGTAGCCGGGGCCGGTGCGCAGGCGGTGGTACCAGCGGGTGGTGGCGTCGTACTGGACCAGGTGCTCCCAGCCGGCGCGGTCCTCGGCGATGGAGCGGGCGAGGCCGGCGAACTCGGCGACGGTGGCCGGGTGTTCGCGGGCGGGCTGCAGGAGGTGCTGGACGGCGAGGATGTCGCCGGCGATCTGGAGGTCGCTCTCGATCACGGCGTTGGCGGCGGTGGCGGTGGATGCGGCTGCGGAAGCGCTGTTCATCGTGGGGGTGTCCTCGACGGATGTCAGTCGTGCGGGGCGGTTGCTGTGGGGGAGTGGCCGGTGCTCGGACGGAGCCGGGGCTCCGGAGGCATCAACAGCTGCAACAGCAACAGCGAACCTGGGCAGCACGCAGGAACCCACGAATGGGGGTCCAGGTGGCGGCTGCGGGCGCTGACATGCGTACAAGGAGAACGGGGAAAGGGGCGGACTGTCAACCCAATGTCCGGATTGAGGCAAAAGTTTCACCTCATCCGGTTACCGTGCGCGGAGAAAGGTTTGTGCAGTCCGTGCCGGGGGATGTGCCGCTCAGTCCCGCCCGAACCGTCCTCAAACCAGCCGGGCCCACTCGTAACCGGAATGTGATCCGCGCCGCATCTTCGGCCGAATCGCAACCCCACCGCAGAGTGACGCGTAGCTAAAGGGGGAGGGCGGTGACGATGTGACACCCATGCCATGTGTCACGATTTTTGGCGATATGAACACTTTCTGCATACGCTTGGTTCCGCAGAGTGAATAAGGCGCCCAATAGCAGATCTCGGCTTGACTGCGCCGGAGCCACGCACTTGTAATTTCACTCGTGTCGTTACCTGGCGATCAGTAACGGCAACCACGGGGACGCACAGACAGAGCGAGGGGCGCACATGACCGAGCTGTTTCAGGAACTGCTGGTCGAGGAGGCGGACGAGGAGCTCGGATGGCAGGAGCGCGCACTGTGCGCCCAGACCGACCCCGAGTCCTTCTTTCCCGAGAAGGGCGGCTCCACCCGCGAGGCCAAGAAGGTCTGCCTGGCCTGTGAAGTCCGCTCCGAATGCCTTGAGTACGCCCTCGCCAACGACGAGCGATTCGGCATCTGGGGCGGTCTGTCCGAGCGCGAGCGCCGCCGGCTGAAAAAGGCAGCCGTCTGAACCGGCCGCACCGCCGCCACCCGGACACCTACCCCACCGCCCACCCCATACCGAACGCCCGAAGCACCGGCAGTGAGCAGAGCAAACGGTCCGCCTCCCGCACCTTCCCCGCAGGAGGCGGACCGTCGCGTTCACGGCCTTCCCCACACGAGGCGGACCCGCCCCTTCCCAGCCGTTAGGGTGGGGCGCTGTCCAGCAGCCTCCGAGGGCACAACACCCCCGGATCCCCGGCCGGAGGGCCTGTACCGCGATGTCCCTGCACAGCAACTCGACGGCCTCCCACCAGGCAGCCGCCACTCCCGAGTTCCCCCGGCACGTCGTCACCGCGGTCCTCGTCGCCCACGACGGAGCCCGCTGGCTGCCCCAGACGCTCGCCGGTCTCCTCGCCCAGGAACGCCCCGCGCAGAGCCACGTCGCCGCCGACACCGGCAGCGCCGACGACTCCGCGCGCCTGCTCACCGAAGCCTTCGGCGACGACCGGGTCCTGCACCTGGCCCGCCGCACCGGCTTCGGCGCCGCCGTCGACGAGGCCGTCCGCACCGCGGGCGTCCTGACCCCCGAGGAACTCCCGTACCTCAAGCGCCCCAGCGGCTGGGACCCCCTCAGCCGCACCTGGCGCGACGACGCCTACGACCTCCCCGAGCTCCCCCACGGCGACCCCGTCCAGTGGCTCTGGCTGCTCCACGACGACAGCGCCCCCGAACCCGACGCCCTCACCGAGCTGCTCCGCGTCGCCGACGAGAACCCCGACGCCGCCGTCATCGGCCCCAAACTGCGCGGCTGGTACGACAGGAAGCAGCTCCTCGAAGCCGGCGTCACCATCGCCCGCAGCGGCCGCCGCTGGACCGGCCTCGACCGCCGCGAACAGGACCAGGGGCAGCACGACCAGGTCCGCCCCGTCCTGTCCGTCTCCACCGCCGGCATGCTCGTACGACGCGACGTCTACGAGGCCCTCGGCGGCTTCGACCGCCGCCTGCCCCTCATGCGCGACGACGTCGACCTCTGCTGGCGCGCCCACAGCGCCGGCCACACCGTCCTCGTCGCCCCCGACGCCGTCCTGCGCCACGCCGAGGCCGCCGCCCGCGAACGCCGCACCGTCGACTGCGCCGGCCGCTCCGCCGTCGACCCCCACCGCGTCGACAAGGCCGGCGCCGTCTACACGGTGCTCGCCAACTCCTCCGGCCGGGCCCTGCCCTACGTCCTGCTCCGCCTGGTCGTCGGCACGGTGCTGCGCACCCTCGGCTACCTCATCGGCAAGGCCCCGGGCCAGGCCGTCGACGAACTCACCGGCCTCCTCGCCACCCTGCTGCGCCCCGGCAGGATCCTCGCCGCCCGCACGGCCCGCCGCCGGCCCGCCGTCCCCGCCGCCGACCTGCGGCCCCTCTTCCCCCCGCCCGGCGCCACCCTGCGCGCCAACGCCGAACAGCTCGCCGGATACTTCGGCTCCGGCCAGGGCGCCGACACCGTCCCCGCCGGACGGCACGGCGGAGCCGTCGAAACCGGACCCGGCGGCGACGACGCCGACTACCTGGAGATCGAACAGTTCGGCCGGCTCAAGCGGATCGCCCGCAAGCCCGCCCCCGTCCTCTTCGCCCTGCTCCTGCTGGTCTCCCTCGCCGCCTGCCGCGCCCTCCTCATGGGCGGCACCCTCATGGGCGGCGCCCTCCTCCCCGCCCCCGCCGGGGCCCTGGGCCTGTGGCACGGCTACACCGGCGACTGGCAGCCCGTCGGCACCGGCACCACCGCCGGAGCACCCCCCTACCTCGCCGTCCTCGCCGCCTTCGCCACCCCCCTCCTCGGCTCCACCCAGGCCGCCCTGACGCTGCTCCTCGTCTGCTCGGTCCCGCTCGCCGGCCTCACCGCCTACTTCGCCTCCCGGCCGCTGGTCGCCTCCCGGCTGCTGCGCGCCTGGGCCGCCGTCGCCTACGCCTTCCTGCCCGCCGTCACCGGCGCGCTCGCCGGAGGCCGCCTCGGCACCGCCGTCCTCGCCGTGTTCCTGCCGCTCCTGGCCCGCTCCGCCGTCGCCGCCTTCGGCTTCACCGGTGACGAGGCCACCGGATCCTGGCGCGCCGTGTGGACGTACACCCTCCTGCTGACCCTGACCACCGCCTTCACCCCCGTCGTGTGGCCGCTCGCCGCCGTCCTCGGAGCCGGCGCGCTCCTCGCGCGCCGCGCGCGCTGGAAGACGTACGCCCCCCGGCTGCTCGCCACCCTCGCCGTCCCCCTGACCGTCCTCGCGCCCTGGTCGCTCGGCCTGCTCACGCACCCCGGCCGCTTCCTGCGCGAGGCCGGACTGCCCTACGGCAGCGGCTCCGCCACCCCCCTCGGCCTGCTCGGCGCCGACCCCGGCGGCCCCGGCACCAGCGGCACGCTGCTGCTCGCCGGCACCGTCCTCGCCGCGCTCGCCGCCCTGCTCCGCGCCGACCGGCGGTTCGCCATCCGCACCGCCTGGGCCACCGCCCTGACCGCCCTGCTCCTCGCCGTCCTGCTCAACCACGACGGCTGGGCCGGACCCGCCACCCTCGTCTACGGGCTCGCGCTGCTCGCCGCCGCCGTGCTCGGCGCGGACGGCGCCAAGGAACGCGTCGCCGCCCGCAGCTTCGGCTGGCGCCAGCCGCTCGCCGCCCTCGTCGCCCTCGCCGCCGCCGTGGGCCCGCTGCTCCTCGCGGCCGCCTGGACGGCCGCCGGCGCCGACGGGCCCCTCAAGCGGCGCGACCCCGTCCAGGTCCCGGCGTTCGTCGCCGCCCAGTCCGACGACAGCAACCGCACCCGCACCCTGGTCCTCGGCGGCGACTCGCCCGCCACCGTCTCCTACACCCTGGTCCGCGGCTCCGGCGTCCGCCTCGGCGACGCCGAACTCCTCGCCGAGGCAGGCTCCGAACCCCGCCTCGCCAAGGCCGTCTCCAGCCTCGTCTCCGGCTCCGGCGCCGACCAGTCCGAGCAGCTCGGCGCCTTCGCCGTCCGCTACGTGATGATCCCGCCCGGCGGCTCCCTCCCGATGCGGCAGGTCCTCGACGGCACCCCCGGCCTGCGCCAGCGCCACCAGGACGACGGCACCTCCATCTGGGAGGTCCAGCGGCTGCCCGCCCGCGTCGCCATCGTCCCCGGCAAGCAGGGCCAGGCCCCCATCGCCGTCGACGCCGGACCCGTCGAGGCCCACGCCAAGATCCCGGCGGGCGAGGAAGGCCGCACCCTGCGCGTCGCCGACCGGGCCGGCCCCGGCTGGAAGGCCACCCTCGACGGCAAGCCGCTCACCCCGAAGACCGTCGACGGCTGGGCCCAGGGCTTCGCCCTCCCCAAGGACGGCGGCCGCCTCGACCTCGTCCACACCGACTCCCTCGCCCGCGACGCCTGGCACTGGGCGCAGGGCCTCCTCGCCCTGGTCCTGCTCGTGATGGCCCTGCCCGGCCGCCGCGCCCGCCTCGACGACGACCTGCCCGAGGAAGAGGCCCCCGCCCCCGCCGGGTCCGCCGCGGCCGGGTCCGGACAGGGCCGCCGCGCCCGCAGGCTCGCCGCCCCCGCGGCGCCCGAGCCCGAACCGGCCCCCGCCGAAGCCGTCGCCGACCCGTACGCGCAGATCCCGGCGCAGCAGGTCTACGGGGAGGAGTCGTACACCTACCAGGAGCCCTACGCCCCCCACGGCTACGAGCAGCAGCAGCCCTACCAGGGCGGATACGAAGGCCAGTACGCCCAGCCCTCCTACCCGGCCCCCGCCCAGCCCTACCCGGACGCGCAGCAGCCGTACGACCCCCAGCAGCAGCACTTCCCGCAGCAACAGCAGCAGCCGCCCCACCCGTACGAGTACGACCAGCGGTACGACACCTACGGACAGCACGACCCGCGTCCGGACGGGAGCCCCCAGCAGTGAAGCAGCGCGCCCCCCTGACGCTCGCGGCCGTGACGGCGACGCTCGCCGCCGTCTGCGGCCTGGCCTTCCTCACCGCCCCCGCCGCCACCCCGGCCGGCGGCGCCGGCGGGCCGGCCGCCGCCCGGATGCCGGTGGAACGGTCCGTGCTGGTGTGCCCGTCGCCCAGCGCCTCCGACATCGCCGAGACCACGTACACCTCCCTCACCCCCGGCAAGGGCGGCGGCAAGGGCACGGCCCGGCTGCTGACCAAGGAGGGCAAGGCGGTCCTGGAACCGAAGGAGCCCGGCAAGCCCGTCGGGGCCACCGCCTCAGGCGCGGAGGCCCCCGCGCTGACGGGCGCCGCCGACGGGGTCCTCGCCCCCGGCTGGACCGCCCAGCAGACCACCAAGGTCGCCGTCGGCCAGGCCCGCGGCCTGCTCGGCGTGGCCTGCACGGCGCCCGGCACCGACTTCTGGTTCCCGGGCGTCAGCACCGCCAAGGGCCGCCAGGACTACGTCCACCTCACCAACCCCGACGACACCGTCGCCGAGGTCGACATCAAGCTGTACGGCCCGGACGGGCTGATCAAGGGCAAGCCGGGCACCGCCGACACCGTCATCACGGTCGACCCCCGCTCCACCACCAAGGTGCTGCTCTCCTCCCTGGCCCCCGACGCCCAGCTCGCCGACGTCACCGCGCACGTGACCACCGGCTCGGGCCGCGTCGGCGCCTCCGCCCAGATCGGCGAGGACGGCGTCGGCGCCGACTGGCTGCCCGCCTCCACCGGCCCCGCCGGCTCCCTCGTCCTGCCCGGCATCCCCGCCGACGCCACCTCCGTACGGCTGATCGCCTTCGCCCCCGGCGAGGACGACGCCGACCTCCGCCTGAAGCTCGCCGGCCCGACCGGCTCCATCAGCCCGGCCGGCAGCGAACAGGTCCACCTCAAGGCCGGCATGACGGCGACCCTGGACCTCAAGGACGTCACCCGCGGCGAGGCCGGCTCGCTCGTGCTGACCCCCGCCGACCGGAAGAAGGCCGTACCGGTCGTCGCCGCCCTCCGGGTGGTGCGCGGCACCGGCACCAAGCAGGAACTGGGCTTCATCCCCGCGAGCGCCCCGGTCGGGGCGCGGGCCACCGTCACGGACAACCGCACCGACGACAAGGCCACCGCGCTCGCCCTGACCGCCACCGGCTCCGACGCCAAGGTCCGCGTCACCGCCTCGGCGGGCACCGAGGGCGGCGAAGCGGCCGTCAAGGAGGTCACCGTCAAGGCGGGCACCACCCTCACGGTGACCCCGCCGCCCGCCCCCGCCGGCGGCAAGGGCGCCTACGCCCTGACCCTGGAGACCCTCTCCGGCGGCCCCGTCCACGCGGCCCGCACCCTGACGCTGCCGCACGAGGGCATCCCGATGTTCACCGTCCAGACCTTCGCCGACGACCGCTCCACCGTCTCGGTCCCCAAGGCCGTCCAGGACCCGGCGATCCTGATCCGCTAGCCCCGGGCCGGGCACGACGGCCCGTCACGTCCCGCCCGGGGGCCAGGGGTACGGGGCTCAGTCCTGCCCGTACCGGGGGTCCACGGCCTCCGGCGACAGCCCCAGCAGCTCCGCCACCTGCTCGACCACGATCTCGTGCACCAGCAGCGCCCGCTCGTCCCGCGTCTTCGCCCGGATCTCCACCGGCCGCCGGAACACCACCACCCGGGCCGGCCGCCCGTCGCGGGCCTCCACCAGCCCGCCCAGCGGCACCGCCTCGTCGTTCCACCCGCCGTCCGGCCCGCCCGGCGGCCCCGGCACGTCCGCGACCACGAACTCCACCTCGGCGAGCTGCGCCCAGCGCCGCTCCAGCCGCTCCACGGAATCCCGTACCAGGTCGCCGAACAGCTCCGCCCGGCTCGCCGACAGCGGCACCTGCGGCGGCGCCAGCGGCCCCCGCATCCCCCGGCCGTGCCGGTCGCGCCGCCGCGGCCTCGGCTCGTGCGGGGTGTCGGCGGGAGGAGCGGGGCGGGGAGGAAGGGAACTGTCCGTCACCCCCGCAGGGTAGCCCTCACCCCACCGGCGCGAAGGGCCTCGATCCGGTCACGAGCCGGTGTCGCGGCGGTGTCACATCCCGAACGATCCGGCCAAGACCGGGCCCCGGGCGGCCCCGCCGGGCCCCCGCCGCACCCGGCGGCGGAGGCGACACGGGGGGCCGGCCGGGGGGCGAGTCGTCGCGGCCCGGTCAAGAGTGCGGTACCGTCCAACGTCGTGAGCCTTGTACGTCGCTGTTCGCGCACCGCGTGCGGCCGCCCTGCCGTCGCCACACTGACGTACGTCTACGCCGACTCGACCGCAGTTCTCGGCCCGCTCGCCACCTACGCCGAACCCCACTGCTACGACCTGTGCGCCGAGCACTCGGAGCGCCTGACCGCCCCGCGCGGCTGGGACGTCGTACGCCTTTCGGACGGTTCCGGACCCTCCCGCCCCAGCGGTGACGACCTGGAAGCCCTCGCCAACGCGGTCCGTGAGGCGGCCCGTCCGCCGGAGCGCGCCGCCGAGGCGGGAGGCGGCCGGCCGGGCCCCCAGGTGACCGGCGAGACCCGTCGCGGACACCTGCGCGTCCTGCGCTCGCCCGACTCCTGACACCAGGATCGTCTGAAAAGCCGCTCTCCGTACAGGGTAGGTTTGCTCCACCGCACAGAACCTTCAGGAGGGCAGGCAGTGGCCGCAGATCTTTCGAACATCGTCAAGGCTTACGACGTCCGCGGCGTCGTACCGGACGAGTGGGACGAGCCCCTGGCCGAGCTGTTCGGTGCTGCGTTCGTCGAGGTCACCGGCGCGTCGGCGATCGTGATCGGCCACGACATGCGGCCCTCCTCGCCCGGCCTGTCCGCCGCCTTCGCCCGCGGCGCGGCCGCCCGCGGCGTGGACGTCACCCTGATCGGGCTGTGCTCCACCGACCAGCTGTACTACGCCTCGGGCAAGCTGGACCTGCCGGGCGCCATGTTCACGGCGTCCCACAACCCGGCCCAGTACAACGGCATCAAGCTCTGCCGGGCCGGCGCCGCCCCCGTGGGTCAGGACACCGGCCTCGCCACCATCCGCGAGCTCGCCGAGAAGTGGACCGACGAGGGCGCCCCCGCGATCCCCGCCGGCACCGTCCCGGGCACCATCACCGAGCTGGACAGCCTCCCCGGCTACGCCGAGCACCTCAAGGGCCTGGTCGACCTCACCTCGATCCGCCCCCTCAAGGTCGTCGTCGACGCGGGCAACGGCATGGGCGGCCACACCGTCCCCACCGTCTTCGAGGGCCTCCCGCTGGACCTCGTCCCCATGTACTTCGAGCTGGACGGGACCTTCCCGAACCACGAGGCCAACCCCCTCGACCCGAAGAACATCGTCGACCTCCAGGCCCGTGTGATCGCCGAGGGCGCCGACATCGGCCTCGCCTTCGACGGTGACGCCGACCGCTGCTTCGTCGTCGACGAGCGCGGCCAGGGCGTCTCCCCGTCCGCCATCACCGCCCTGGTCGCGGCCCGCGAGCTGGCCCGCAACGGCGGCAAGGGCACCGTCATCCACAACCTGATCACCTCCTGGTCCGTCCCGGAGGTCGTCCGCGAGCACGGCGGCACCCCGGTGCGCACCCGTGTCGGCCACTCCTTCATCAAGGCGGAGATGGCCAGCTCCGGCGCCATCTTCGGCGGCGAGCACTCGGCGCACTACTACTTCAAGGACTTCTGGAACGCGGACACGGGCATGCTCGCCGCGCTCCACGTCCTCGCGGCCCTGGGCGGCCAGCCGGGCACCCTGTCCGACCTGGTCGCCGAGTACGACCGCTACGTCGGCTCCGGCGAGATCAACTCCACCGTCGCCGACCAGGCGGGCCGCACGGCCGCCGTCAAGGCCGCGTACGCCTCCCAGGAGGGCGTGACCTTCGACGAGCTGGACGGCCTCACCGTCTCGGCCGCCGACTGGTGGTTCAACCTCCGCCCCTCGAACACCGAGCCGCTCCTGCGCCTCAACGTAGAGGCCCGCGACGAGGCCACCCTGACCAAGATCCGCGACGAGGTCCTCACCCTGGTCCGCGCCTGACCCAGTCGGCGCTGCGCCGGGCCTGCCCCGCCGCGCTTTGTCGGCGCCGAGGGGCCAAAACCAGCCTCGCCCGGGGGCACCTCCCAGCGGTAGCTGGGGGAGTTTGAGGCGCGGGGGTCCGGGGGCAGAGCCCCCGGCAACGCACCCGCAC